>CALGUT010000636.1 GCA_937920335.1 uncultured Opitutales bacterium | reverse complement strand
CCCGGTTGTTCTGATTCGTTTGAATTACTCGGTGGAGTTTCGCTACGGCGTGCCCGTGGATATTGCCAAGAAGGTGCTTCACGAAGAACCTATCGACGTGAGTATGGGGTATGTGAACGTCATTTGGCAGAAGGATGCGTTGGTTCAGATCATCCAATGCCTCACCCTTGTAGAATCGCCACCTGCTCCCATCAACATTACCGGCCCCTCCACCATCTCTGTGCGCGATCTTGCCAAACGATTTGGAGGGTTGTTCAATAAAGAACCTTTGATCATCGGGAAAGAGGCAGAAACTGCGTGGCTGAGTAATGCTTCCAAGTCACACCAGTTGTTCGGACTTCCAGCTACCTCTTTAGATACGATGACGCAATGGATTGCCGCGTGGCTGACTGAGTCAGGGCAAACCTTTAACAAACCAACCGGATTCGATCGACGGGACGGCAATTATTAATGTTTTCCGACAACAACGTGGACTTACCTCGCTTATCAGATACACAACACAAACGCTTGATGGATGGTATGGTAATTCCTGCCCATCCGTTGGCCCTCGACGCTAATCGCAAACTCGATGAACGGCGCCAAAAAGCACTGACCCGTTACTACGCTGCAGCAGGAGCAGGGGGGATTGCTGTGGGTGTGCATACGACTCAGTTTGAAATCCGTGAACCCGGAATTGATCTGCTTAAACCGGTTCTCGAGTTGGCCGCTGAAACAATGAAGGCCTGTGATGCTCAGAGCAGTGAACCGTTATTAAAAGTGGCTGGTATTGTGGGGCGCACATCGCAGGCAGTAGCTGAAGCAGAACTGGTGAGGGAGCAAGGATATGATTTGGGACTGGTGAGTCTGAGTGCATTTGGCGGAGCCAGTAACGAAGAGATGGTGAAGCATCTAAAGACAGTCGCTGAGCAAATACCCATCTTCGGGTTTTACCTTCAACCCTCCGTCGGCGGCCGGCGCCTGGACTATTCTTTTTGGAAGGCGGCTTGTGAAATCGAAAATCTGGTTGGTATTAAGGTGGCCCCATTTAATCGGTACGACTCATTGGATGTCGCACGCGCGGTGGTCGACGCGGGGCGAGCGGGCGACCTGGCTCTCTATACAGGTAACGATGAAAACATCTTTTTAGATCTGCTTACGACTTACCGATTTGGCGATTCTCCGGACCAATGCGTTCCATTTAGAGGAGGACTTCTCGGACAATGGGCCGTGTGGGCTCAGAAAGCGGTTGAGGATTTGAAAGAGCTCGTTCAGTTGAGAAAGTCAGGCGGGAGTGTTCCTCCACATATTCTGGAACGTGCGCAACAAATGACGGATATTAACGCAGTCGTTTTTGACGCCGCCAATCGCTTCGCAGGCTGTATTCCCGGGATTCATGAGATCCTTCGCCGACAAGGTTTACTGGAAGGGATCTGGACCTTAAATCCGGATGAAGTTCTTTCGGTAGGCCAGTCAGAGGAAATTGATCGGATTTATAGGATGTACCCGGAATTCAGTGACGATGAATTTGTTGAGCAGCACCTGGATGAATGGATGAGCTAGGAAGTGGGCTTGATTAGCTGATCTCGCCAATCGAAGTGCTTATTGAGTCCAGTGTGTTTTCTATATCCGACGCTTGGTGCGCGTAGCTAATAAACCACTGTTCGTTGGCGAAAATGCCTTTTGCATACAGTGCGTTGAAGAGCTTTTTGTGGGCGTCCTCCTTCGTCTTGCTGAAGTCGATGACCATGCCCTGGTCGACGCCAACGGTTGATGCGGGGAATCCGGTTTCTTTAAATATAGCTTCGAATCCTTCGCGCAATAGCTTGCCCATGTTTTTTATGTGTTCATGGACCGGTTCAGCTCTAAATACGTCCATGACCGCGATGGATGCAGCTAGAGACAAGGTTTCACCCGCATAAGTGGTAGTAATGATCGTTTGGTCGAGGGTGTCCATCCACTCTCTCTTACCGGCGTAGGCAGAAAGTGGATACCCGTTGGCCATGCCCTTAGCGTAGGCAGCCATGTCGGGTTCGATCCCAAAAAACTCAGCCGCTCCACCTTTGGCTAGGCGAAAGCCGGTTAGCACCTCGTCGAAAACAAGAGCTGTCCCATATTCGTCGCACTTGGTTCGCAGGTGTTGAATGAATTCGGGATTGGGTGAGAGGTGCCATTCTATAGGGACGGTAATAGCCGCCGCCAATTGGTCACCAAAATCGGCAAACAGCTGATCAATGGCGTTTATATCTCCATAGTCGACTTCGTGCACAAACTGCTTGAGGGCTTCGGGGATTCCCGGGTTGGGCCAGGCAAAGGCAAACCAGTCGTGGTATCCGTGATAGCCGATCGATATAATATGGTCGCGTTGGGTCTTGCTGCGGGCGAGGCGAATGCAACAGGTGCAGGCGTCGGCCCCCGTTTTCATGAAGCGAATTTTCTCTGCCCATCCGACGGTATCGAGAATGCTCTCTGCCGCTTCGACCTCGATGGGGCTTGCCATGCTAAACAAGGTCCCACTTTCCATCTGCTTTCTTACGGCGGCATCGACGGGCGGATATTGGTAGCCCAGAATAATCGGTCCCAACGCTGCGCGATAATCGATAAATTTCCTGTTATCGAGGTCCCACATATAGCAACCACTCGCGCGTTTAATAAATGCAGGCCGTTGATCCATGCCATCGCGGTCGTGGCGCTTGGCATTCGTCTGGGACCCCCAGGGAATGGTTCTTAGGGCTCGCTCCAGGTGGCGTTCGTTGTTGGTTGTCACGAGGATCCTTTATCAGTTAAACGAGGGTAATCTTTGGTTCCCGGGTGGTGGTTTCGATCGTTGCTCGAAGGTCACCTGCTTCTACGTTCCAGCGTTTCCCGCTTTGCGTTACCTTGATCTTAGGGCTCCGTGACTTTGCACCCTTGGTGGTGACCATCACGGTCACGATATGATGGGTGAGTGCTTCGTTCGCATGGACCTCCACGCAGGGAAAATTACCAACTTCTGCGGAGACCTCCAGTTTCGCCTCACGCGGTGTTGCATCCGTGTCCGACGCCACAAAACCGTGCAGCTGTGCCTTTGGACGTGAGATCGTGAATTGTTGACCGTTTGTCTGGATGGAGGCTTCGCCGTCAGCGTTGTCTGGATAGAATCTGGCATCCACCGTTTGGGCGCGGTAGCGGAACCGTATCTGATCCATCACTACGACGACGTCTGGTTTGGCGAACAGAACGGTACGTAGCACCTGGTGTGCGTGATAGTTGTTGAGGATGTAGGAACTGGTGGCATCGCTGGTCCACCAGACGTGGTCCCCGTGATCTTCGTACTGGAGGATGTTGGCGTAGGCCTGGCTATCATTTGTGCCTTCAATACCGTCGATGTAGGGGTGTCCTTTTCCGTCGAGTAGGACCGTGTTGTGGGCACGGGCCTGGCGCATTGCCCAACCCTCATGACGCCGGTCATAGGCGGCTCCGACATGATCGTTCAACAAGCGTTCGCCATGTGTTTTCCACATGATATGATTGCGGTCGGCATGTTCATGGTTGGCAGGACCGCCGCTTTTGAAGGCAACGATCGAATCGTTGGCGTTCCAACCCGAACGACAGAGGACCCAATTCAGGTCATTGAGTTCGTTGAGTAATGTTGCGCTGGGAGGTTTTGAAGGTGCTTTAGGATCGTACCACAGGAGATCAAAAATCCAAATAGGTTCACTGGCGTGGGTTGCTGCATAACCGGCTAGTGGATTGTCACTGTAAATCCCTGCAAGGTTGACGGCCCCGGGATTAACACTGGATCGAGAGTCACTAAAGTTTACTACATCTGGGCTGCCATCAGCCTTTTTGCCGAACTGCATTGTCATGATGTGTTCCAACATGCCGTCGAAGTTTACCTGCTTGGACCAATCGATGTTTCCAATGAGCTGACTGTGCGCATGGATAAATGGCATGGTAGTGCGCATGGAGTAAGCCAGGTAGCTGATACCCTCAAAGAAAGAACCATCGGGACTGAAAAGGGCGAGAAAGCGTTCCGTGCTTTTGACGGCGGTATCGAGCCATAGGTCAGCCCGGTCATCGATTCCTTGTAGTGCGAGTGCTCCCAGACCGAGTGCACCTGCTGGTGCTGCGCGAAGGTTGTTGGCTCCGAGAATCATGGGCCACCGGTCCATATTGATATCGTAGTAGTCCGCGTGCTGTTCGTCAAAGTCCCAGCCTTTGACGGTCTCCGGATGATCCATGTCATACACGGTATTGTAGCAGACCTGACAGCCTTTGTCGGCGATTGCTTTCATCAACCGTTTGTCCAGGTCGGCGTCAATCGCATCTCCCAGGATTTCCCTTACGAGGAGCAAGTGAACTGCGGTAAAGGACGCTCGTTGAATGCCGATGATTTCCGTGCCACCGTCGCGAAAATAGTCCCAGTAGGGCCGGGCGATCATGATCTCAATCGCATCGAGGATACTTTGCTTACGCGCTTCGGTCGGTTGGACCAGATAGACGGCTGCACTGTCATCCATCGCGCGTATGGCAGTCATCAAGTCCCGGATAATCTCACCGGTCTCATCAAACTTCGCCATCGCTTCAGTTAGGACGGACGGCGAGTTCGCGGCCCACTTGTCATAAAGAGGTTTTATCAATGGATTACTCGCGTTGGCCCGGATGCGCGGAATATCAGATTCGTTGAAAAATAGCCGACGTTTACGGGGATCTTGGTGGCTGGTTGCCAGCCCAGAAAGCGGACCGAAGCCTGAAAGTAGAAGGGTGGACCCGCCTAAGCGGAGTAGTTCTCGTCTAGTCATCTATCGTTCTTGTTTTTGGGAATGGAAGTCTTGAGACCGTGTGTTTTAGCGTAGCGAGCTACGGTCTTGATAATGAGTAAACCGATACCGATTGCAATGCTGCCGATCAGGGCATTGAGCCAGCCACCATCGCTAAGAGTTGGAAAGGTGAGTAACCAGAGGAATACACCCAAGCCAATGGCGAGGCCGCCCATGAGCTGATACGCTTTAAGACCTTCGCTACTTACCTTCTCGTCGTCTTCGGCGTGGGCCGGGGTCTGCAGATCGGTTTCAAATGACTCGATGCGTTCCTTGAATGCTCCTTCTCTGCGGTTCAGGAAGGCAGAAACCACGAATACCGTTCCGCTCACACCGAGACCGATCAATGCGTTGAGCTCGTACCGCGTAAGATCGAAGCCGAACCAGGTCACGCTGATGTCCGAGAAGAGGATGTTCATAAATGAAACGGACTTTCCGGATTCGAGAGCAGCGGCAACCCCGATACCCAACACAGAGATGACACCTGCTGATACAGCGGCGATCGCTGACCACCACGGAGTCCGTGTATAAAGAAGCCCAAGGAATACCGGGACGAAGAGGGTGATTTTGTAAAGGGATTCGGCTTTCATGTAGACGTCGAAAGCGCCGCCGTATTTCTGGATATTAAAGGCGATCCAAATCGCAAATATACCTAAGGACGCAACAACGGCCTTACCGATCCAGAGTTGTGTTTTTTCTGATGGCTCCTGGTTCGTGACTTTTTTCGTAACGGGCACAAACACATCTTTGGTGATAACCGCGCTCAGCCAATTGAAGGTCGTATCGGTCGAACTCATAGTCGCGGCAAAAATGGCTGCTGTTAGCAGTCCAAGCATACCGTGCGGGAGTACTGCCAATGCGAGAGTTACGAAAGAGGCTTCCGACGGCTTCGCGAGATTTGGCCAGAGTTCTCCGATGTTGGGAAAGAGTATCGGAGTAACCATGATCGGTATTATCCAAAGCATCGGCATGACCAGAGAGAGTCCGCCACACCAGTAAGCCATCTTCTTCGTATCCCGTTCGTCTGAAATGCTGTAGTAGCGCTGCGCGATGTGCCAGTTCACGTTGTAGCCGAAGATAATGTAGATAAACCAGGTAGGCCAAAAGAGTAGGGGCTTATCACTGAGATTTATGGCAAAGTAGCCCTCCGGTGCCTCGCTTATTAAGCGACTGATCCCCGTGATCGGGTTACCACCTCCCAGGTGGGTGTAGGCGAGAGGGGTCATCACCAGAGTAATGAGCAGGACAATTAGAAATTGCACGGCATCGGTGACCATGACGGCCCAGAGTCCGCCCAAGGTGGTGTAGATAACTATAACCACTCCGGTAACGAACATTGTGAGCTGGAAGCCGTTA
>CALGUT010000635.1 GCA_937920335.1 uncultured Opitutales bacterium | reverse complement strand
TACACCAAATAACCGTCTCAGATCAACGAGAACAACAAATGGAATGGCTAAGGCAAGTTTCATATTTAAAAATCATAGAATTAGGGGAAAACCCTGATTACAAATTCATGGGTCTCTTAAAGTTCTGGAACGAGGTAAAAGTCGGATAACAATTACACTTTCCTACGCACTAGACTCTTTGTTTTTCTCGATATTTGGTGACTAGGTCAAATTAAACTTAAAGAACAAAAATTACATCGGTGACAACATCTCGCGTAACCTCATAAATTAAACAAGTAACGATGCCTATGGAAACTAAGTCCCAATCTGCAATTTTAGTGCCAGCTAGACTGGCTAGCACAAGATTTCCTAAAAAGTTGCTCTACCCGATCAAAGGGAAGAGTCTAATTCTCCGTGTAGCGGATAGAATTCGCCAGCAGATACCCGAGATCCCGCTCGTCTTTGCGATAGATGATATGGCACTCGAAAAAGAAATCTTAGAAAACGGATTCGAATGTATCATGACTGACCCGAAGCACAAAAGCGGGACTGATCGTCTTGCCGAAGCAAACCGAAAAATCGGGGCACAATACGTCATAAATATCCAAGGCGACGAACCACTCGTAACTAGAGAACAAATATTGAAGTTAGTGATGATGCTCAAAGAGGGAGCTCAAATGGCAACTCTGGCTACCGTATTCACCAATCGAGACGACTTCAAAGACCCCAATCAAGTAAAGGTCGTTCTAGATAACAATGGCAAAGCGTTATACTTCTCAAGAGCCCCACTCCCTTATTTCAGGGATCACAATGGAAATCCCGGTAATGATGAGATCATACATCATCTGTGCTACAAACATCTTGGGATGTATGCATACCAAGCGGAATTTCTAGATACGTTTTCCTCCCTTCCCCACGGACGATTGGAACAGGTTGAAAAACTTGAACAATTGAGGGTACTGGAGAATGGCTATTCAATAGCCGTAGACCTAACTTCAGATCCCTCTATTGGTATAGATACGATCGAAGATGCAGCGCTCTATGAGGCGATGCTCTAGGAATTCTTTCTTACGAGTTCGTAAAAATCATCGAAAAGAGGATCCGAGTCATGTGGCCCTGGAGATGCCTCCGGATGATACTGCACTGAAAACACCGGAAGCTCTTTGTGACGCAGCCCCTCCACCGTGCCATCGTTCAGATTAATTTCCGTAACTATAGCACCCCTGTTTTCAAGATTCTCCTTGGTCGACGCAAACCCATGGTTTTGCGACGTTATAGAAACTTTACCTGTTTCCATATTCTTAACAGGTTGATTCCCACCCCGGTGACCAAATTTCAGTTTGAAAGTCTCTGCCCCCAACGCGTGCGTCAGCATCTGATGCCCAAGACAAATGCCGAACGTTGGTAGCTTTTCAATCAACGTGGCAACAGTCTTGTGTACATAAGTTACTGCTGAAGGGTCCCCCGGACCGTTCGATAAAAACAACCCGCTCGGACTGCGCTCCATAACTTCTTCAGCGGTCGTGGCAGCCGGAACCACCTCTACTTCGAACCCATGATACCGGAGCTTGCGGTAAATATTGAATTTTGCACCCAGATCGAAAGCTACAATCTTTATTTGAGGACGATCGATCACTGGCGGCTCCAACAAAGTTCCCGGAACAGTAAACGGAGTTTTGCTAAGCCCATCGGGGTCCCACACGAACGGCGCCGCACAGGTAACCTCCTTTACGTAGTCGGCTCCGACTATGCCCCCCCAGCTTTTCGCTTTTTCTACTGCCTCTGCATCACTGATATCTTCCGTCGATATACAAGCCTTCAAGGCACCATGAACCCTCAACCGCTTTGTTATCGTTCGGGTGTCTACTCCAGAAACGCCGGGAATTCCATTTCTAGACAGGTAAGAATCCAAATCTTCGGCGCTCTGCCAATTACTGGTAACTGGGCTTAAATCCCTAACAATAAATCCTGACACTTTAGGGCCAGACGATTCTTCGTCCCCTGGGTTAACCCCATAGTTTCCTATCTGGGGAGCGGTCATGGTCACAATTTGCCCAAAATAGGAGGGATCGGTCAGAATCTCCTGATACCCAGTCATGCTGGTATTGAAAACAGCTTCACCAAGTACGGTTCGCTGTGCCCCAAATGACGTTCCACGAAAGACGCTTCCGTCCTCGAAGGCTAATACACCAGTCCTCTTTTTTGACATTAGCGCTTTAGCAAAAGAGCTGGTGTAAGGTCTGCAATCAATTTCTCACTAACTCGCATAGTTTTGTTTCACATTGATTTTTAAAGCGGCATACTCAGCCTCTTTGGTAACACTTTTCCTTGAATATGGCTCACAACAAACGATCGAAATCCTGGTTTTCTGGACAGG
>CALGUT010000634.1 GCA_937920335.1 uncultured Opitutales bacterium | reverse complement strand
CCGACTTCCTGCTCCCAAAGCAGGCGCTCTAGCCAGGCTGAACTACACCCCGATAGTGAAGAGGGCGTAATCACACCGCTTTTAAGGTCTTTGTCAAACGGTATTTTTCACCAACTGACACCCTCCCGGTCTCCCCGAACTACGCAAGCTGCCCATACCCTGGAAGACCGTCGATACTCGTCTGATTCTTCTCTTCCCGGTAAGCAGCTATGCCATCGGGACCGCGCGCACTAGCCCATTTATCCAGCATATCGCGCGGACCAACAAAATCGTAATACGGGACAGAGAATCCGCACGATACCGAAGCTCTTTCGATAGAAACCTCAATCATTGATCGGAGGCCCGGGTTCTGGGGAAGCAACGAAGAATAGGTCTCGTAACGACCCGACCCGGGAAAATAGGTATTCCCCTTACCATGCAGGCGCATAATACGGGGAGGACCTTCAAAGGAGGAGAACATAATGAGTATACGCCCATTTTCATGAAGATGTGCGATGGTCTCATTTCCACTACCCGTGTAGTCAGCATATACAAAGGTGTCGCTATCCGGAAACGCGAAACAATCGCCACCTTTTGGAGAACAATTGATATGCCCTTCCTTGCTAAGTGGCGCGGTCGAAACGAAAAAAAGTTTCTGGGCCATTGCCCACTCGATGTGTTTTTCAGTCAATGACTCTAATAAATCTCCCATAAAACACTGCTTAGCGGCAGAATCATCCAAAGAAAAGAAGAACATTGGTTTGCCTTGAGGAACGCCACTTTAAAGAATTCCATCTTCTCTTCGATGCCCTTGATCTCCCGAAATAGAAATTGGTTTGGCAGTTTTCTACTGTTAATGGGGCTCTTTGCGCTCGAGAAAGAAGCAACGCCCCAAGATACATTTGAAGGACTCATATTCAGGGACGCTTATAAGCTATGTCTGCAGGCGGTAAATTCGGGTGATCTAGACGGAGCCGCCGCAGCCTTTCAACAGCTGGAACTTACCTTTGGCAGCGAAGAAGAATATCTCAGTGAGGAAGCACAAAGAAAGATACTCCCACTTCAGGGCCTCGCAGAGCTTGGAGCCGGTCAATTTTTTGAAGCCGCGCAAACCCTTGAAGATTTTCGAACCGCATTCCCTGACGTGATCCGCAGAAACGCGTCGTTACTTTATGGGTTAGCCCAAGCCTACCGAGGCTCAGGCAATCTAACAAACGCTCGAGAGGTGCTGCTCACATACGTTTCTGAGTTTGCAGGAACTACAGAGGCAGGGCTCGCTTTTCTGGAACGCGCAGATCTTTTCTTCATTGAAAATCAGATAGATGAAGGCCTCTCATCGCTCGATGAGTTTCTTCGTTCTCAAGCTCAAGAATCACTCAAAGCCCAGGGAAGGCTTAAGGCCGTACAAGCTTGCTTACAAGACAATCGGCTCGGCGAAGCGAAAGCGAGAATGCTGGAAAGCCGCTGGACTGTAACTACGATGCCGGAGCTCGCTCAGCTAGCATTCTCGGCGTTGCAATGCGGCGAATTTGCCATGCAAGAAGGTGACTACCCATCCGCACTCAGTCTCTTCCAGCTGATTCCTCCCAAGGAGCAACTCATTCGCATGCAAACTGAGAAACTGGACGAGTTGACCATTCGACTCAATGCGCTCTCTCGCGGGACTGTTACCAGCCGGAAGCGCCATCAGATTACCTACCTCCAGGCCTTGCGAGGTCAGCTCACCCAACAACTTAATGGACTGAACGATTCCGAGGATTACACACCCGGCTTTTATCTGCATTACGGACAGTGCTTACTACTTGATTCTCAATTTCACAAAGCTTGGTTGGTTTTCGAGTATATCTCACTCAACGACGGCTATCCAAGTGCACTTAGGGAAGAAGCCCATTACCGTTGGGTAGTCTGTGCTCACCAGTTACAAGACTGGGAAGAAGCCCTTACGATAGCCAGAAACTTTGTGGACCGTTACCCTGAATCAGCACTGGCACCACAAGCTCTCTATCTGATCGCAAAATCCCATCTGGAACAACGACGTTATCCCGAAAGCATAGAGGTTCTAAGCGACCTTTTAGAACGTTTTCCAAATCACCCGCTCTATGGCCGCTGGCTATTCACAAGAGGTTTCAATCACGTTGTTCTAGAAAATCACGCCCGAGCAAGAATAGATTTTGAAGCCTACGAAATGGGTTTTCCTCAGGGGCGCTTGATAACGAACGCAAAACTCTGGAAGGCCCAGACCTATTTTTTTGAGCGAAACTATCAAACCTGCATCGACCTCCTGAGCTTGCTTCTCGAGATCGATAGCCGGCAGCCGCTGTATCCAGAAATATTATATCGTCTCGCATCCGCTTACTATTCAGCCCGCGAATTCGATTCCGCACTCGAATTTGCTGACCGCTACCTATCAGATTTCAGCCGCCATCAACGAGTGGATGAAGCTAGAGTTCTAAAAGGAGACATACTGATGGGACTCGGTGATCTGGACGATGCAGTCGTATCCTTCGAATTGGTAACCCTAGAATCACCGGACCTATACCTCTATGGCGTGTTTCAAATAGGAAAGATCTTTCGAGCTCAGGAGGAATACGTAAAACTGACAACACACCTAAACCAATTCCTAGCGAACGACCAGGCCCCACGAATACGAATCAGTGAGGCACTTTACTGGCTCGGTTGGGCCTACCAACAGCTGGGAGAAGTGGACAAGGCTTTCCCCGTATTCGAAGATGCACTGCTCACATTCGGCAATGATCGGGATGCAGCAGAGACCCAGTCGATTCTACAAGCGT
>CALGUT010000633.1 GCA_937920335.1 uncultured Opitutales bacterium | reverse complement strand
TCTAGCAGAACGCGTTCCATAGGCTAGCGTTATTTATGGCTATGAAATGGATCTGCTACTTGATAACTCGGTATGTTTCTGCACGTTGGTGTTTCATTTATGAGTGATATGTTAAAAAGATCATTAGGAGGTAGCGGAATTGGGGCCTCAAGTGTTGCGCTAGGTACCTGGGCTATCGGAGGCGATGGCTGGGGTGGAAGTCAACGAGCTGACGACATTCTGGCGATTCAAGCTGCCATCGATGCTGGTATAAATTTCATCGATACGGCACCTATCTATGGATTCGGTATCTCAGAAGAGATTGTGGGAGAAGCGATTCGAGGACGACGTGACGAGGTCATTGTTGCTTCCAAATGTGGCCTGCGCTGGGACACTGAAGAAGGAGAATTTAATTTTGAGGATGGCGAAGGTAACCGTATTCACAAGTGTCTGAGTCCTGAGAGTATAGCGCATGAAGTGGACGAATCCTTACGGAGGTTGGGAGTCGAAGCCATAGATCTTTACCAAACCCACTGGCAGACGGAAACAACCGCAATCGAGGATACCATGGCGGAATTACTCCGCCAAAAGGATGCGGGAAAAATTCGCGCGATCGGCGTCAGTAACGTTTCCACCGAGCAAGTTGACGAATACGTGAAGTCCGGTGCGATTGCATGCATCCAGGAAATGTTCAGTATGATTGATCGTGGTCATGAAGCTGAGCTTTTTCCAAGTGCCGTGAATCAAGGGTTATCGGTATTGGCATACTCTCCATTAGCAATGGGCTTGCTTACGGGAAAACTCGGACCCGAACGTGAATTTGAAGCCAGTGATAATCGCTCCTGGAGCCCAAGGTTCTCGGTTGAGAATCGTATGAAGGTAGCTGCGCTGTTGGAAGATCTACGTCCGATTGCGGCAGATTCAGGACTCACCCTTCCTCAATTGGTTATCAGCTGGACGGTCGCGCAGCCGAATGTTTCGCATGTACTTTGTGGCGCACGGTCACCCGCTCAGGCGCAGGAGAACGCTGTCGGTGGGGAGGGACGACTGGACCAGGCATCTCTCGTTGAAATTAATACTTTATTGGAAACACACGCGGTTAAACTTCCTCACCCGTTTCTTCCTGATGAAGAATAAAAGTTTCTCATGTTAGCCACTGATCTCAGGCTCGTAAAGCCCGTGCTTTGAAATCGGTAGTCAAGTTCTTGGTACAAATCTCACTTTCAAATCCTCCTCGAACGGCGCGGTCACCGCATCGTAGCGTTCCTTGCCTGAAGGAGTCGGTGAAAATTCTAGTTCATAACGCGATAGAATATTTGCAACGGCTAGTGGAGGTGCAACACGAGCGAGGTTTAGGCCCACGCATTTGTGTTGTCCACCGCCGTAGGTTCCATGGATCTCCCGACCAGGTAGGTCCGGGTTGTCGATAAATCGTTGAGGATTAAAACGCAGCGGGTCCTTGTAATGCTCTTCGAGAAAATGGCAGAGTGTATGTAAATGGAGGACGGATTGCCCTTGCTTGATATCAAAGCCATTCCAGGAAAAATCCTGCTTTGCGAAGCGAGGAAAAACTGGCACCCCGGGACGGAATCGTTCCGCTTCAAGGCAAGTCGCCCTCAGCTTTGGAAAATTGCGCATGCCTTCGAATGAATCGGGCTTCCAGTCGTTGAGCTCATCTCTGAGTGTTTCCAGCCACTCGCGGTTTAATACACTGTCTATGAGCGACCAGGCAATGAGCATCGAGGATGTTGTCGAACCACCCATGAAGAGTTGAGACAGATCATGCACCAACTCATAGCGTGGAATGGGTGGTTCATCTTTCGGGTGAGCTGCAAGTATCAGTGACAGGATATCGTCGCGCTCAACGGCGGAGCTTTCACGCTTATCGATAACCTCAGAAAGGTATTTGAAAATGACCCTGCGTTTGGCCAGCTTAGGTGGGTAGTAATACCAGAGCCAGCGTTTCCAGCCTAGGCTGCTGGCCTTGAGCATCTCGCGATTGCTGAGAGCCATCGTCTTGTCCATCCCTTCGGGCAGATCTTCCTGCAGGAGTACTTGACTCGTCATCGAAATGACCAACGACATACAAAACAACCTGAGATCCGTGGGTTCGCCCTTGAGTTTCTCAATCTCACGAAATAGCACATCACTCATCCCGGATGCATGCGTAAGTAGCATACTCGGCTTGAATCCCTGATTGATACGCCGGCGCTTCTTTAGATAGGCGTCTCCTTCAAGTTGGTTCAGGTAACGATCGCTAAACTGCTCACGGAAGATGCGGTTGGACTTATAATAATCCCATAGTTCGTGTTGGCTCCAAACGAACTTATTGGCCTCCGCACCCCCGAGGGCGATTTGTTCGTTACCGAAAAAGTGACACTTGAAAACGGAAC
>CALGUT010000632.1 GCA_937920335.1 uncultured Opitutales bacterium | reverse complement strand
CGGATGGGTTCTATTATAGATTACATTCATGATGATTCCTCTTCGATGTGTTTGGTTGACCCCTTTTGTCTTAGTTTTCTCAATTCTGTTTGCGGATGGTTCGGTGGAACAAAGAATTCGAACGATGGATGCAGCGTGGGAGAAGGCGTTTCTAACGAACGACCTTGCTTTTTTTGAGGACAATCTACATCCCGATTTCGTGTGGGTTCATAATCATGTAAGCAGTGTGGAGGAGGGCAAAGATGCGCTCTTGGCTATGGTTGGTCGTAAACAGAAATCTGAGACTGGGATACCGATTGAGGAATTAGGAAGCCGGACGCAGCATGATGTGAAAGTTGTTATTTCCGAGAACACGGCAGTGACCTATGGATTTCTGGAAAAAGGTTATTCCAAGAGGTACCTAGCGAGCCGGGAGGGGGCTTCAGAATCAGTTACCTATCACTTTATGCGCACTTATGCGAATTCGGATGATCAGTGGTTGTTGTTGAGCAACCACACGATGGAAGTCCCTCAGGAGTGAGGGCGCTCATAGCTTCAACAGACGGTGGTCATGTTGGACGGATGCTCAACTCTACTTCGTCATACATTCGTAATCACGAAGTAGGTAAAGTGCGTTACTGGCAGGAGATTTCGAGGAGTTCTTGGTATAAAAAGAGTGCATAAAGAATAAGCACTTGATGTTCGTTAGGGTGAAACGATTTGTCCGCTTTTTCTTAGGGCACATCATTTTTTATGTCGAAGGGAGCTAAGTATCTTTTTGTAAGCTAAATTCTAGATACTTTGGATTCTCTTCAATTTACCACCAATGTTCGAGGGATGACCTTTTATTCCTCTTTTGAGCCCGACTGTCCGGTTTTTCCTATGAAGCTACGGCTTAAATGGATGATCCTGTAACGATTGCCTCGTGCTAGATCTTGGACATGAAATATAAAGTCGGATACAATCAAAGACCCTGTTCAGTTACCGTGTGGATTTGGGCTACGTGTGCGCGAGCAAAACATCCTTTGCGTATATTACTTCAATGAGTGGATCTTTCTTCGGCTCGGTGAAAGGGTCGAGATAGGTTTGCTCTACGGGTTGCAAATGGCACCCTTGGTTTGCATGAAAGCATTTTCTCTCCGGCTCGTTTTTCTCGTCTTCACTCTGAATGCCACGCTCGTGGCAGCAGCGGATGAGGCGCAATCAGGTTGGGTGCCCAGGCAGGACGTCGTCGACGCGATGCACAAAAAGCGGCCCGACTTCAACTTTGAGGAGTCCAAGGTGCCCGACTATCAGTTGCCTGACCTGCTTGTCTCACTAGAGGGAAAGCCAGTGACTACAATTCAGGATTGGGAGAATCATCAGCGGCCTGCGCTTCTCAAGTTGTTCCAGGAACACGTGTACGGCGTGCGACCAGATACGCGATACACGGTAGAATATGAGGAAGTGGGCCGGCGCAATAACGCTTTCGGGATTGGCGCGACTGCCCGTCAGATCCGCGCCACTATCCAGTCGAACGGCAAATCCCATTCATTTGATTTCGTCATCGTCATTCCAAAATCGCATCAACCGGTGCCTGTGATTGTTCACATCAACAACCGCTACTTTATCCCGTTGGACAAAGCGATCGACGAGTTCGATCCCTTCTGGCCGGTCGAAAAGATAGTGCGGCGCGGCTATGCCACCGCCGCGTTCCACACCTCGGACGTCGATCCTGACAAACCGGACGGTTACTCAGAAGGAATCCGTGCCCTTCTCGACGACCCGAATTCCGATGAAGAAACGCGGTGGCGTTGCCTGTCGTCCTGGGCATGGGCAGCCAGTCGAGTGCTCGATTTCGCACTCGAAGAACCAGAAATCGATGCCAAACGAACCGCGGTCGCCGGAAATTCCCGTGCCGGAAAGACAGCACTGTGGGCAGGCGCAGAAGATGAGCGTTTCACACTGACCTACAGCAATGAATCCGGCTGTGGAGGAGCCGCCCTTTCACGCCGTGCGTTCGGTGAAACCGTCGCCCGCATTACCCAAGTCTTTCCTCACTGGTTCTGTGAACGCCTCACGTCATACGGTGGTCGGGAACAAGCCCTGCCAGTCGACCAACATCAGTTAATCAGTCTGCTTGCTCCACGGGCGGTCTATGTCGCCAGTGCCGACGAAGATCTTTGGGCCGACCCCAAGGGCGAATACACCTCATTGATCAAAGCCGCTCCCGTGTTCGATTTGTTTGGACTCGAACACATCAAAGACCCTGAAATGCCACCTTTGAACACACCGCGACGGGTCGGGTCGACCGGCTATCACATCCGCACAGGCACCCACTCTCTAATCGAACAGGACTGGGGCTACTTCCTCGATTTCGCTGAGTTCATATTTGAAAGGTAATCCAGAACCCTTTATCCGTGACAGGCATGGATCGGGCACATCGGTAATAGGTGGGGGCGCAAACCGGATGGATTATAAGAGATGAATGAGATCACAGCTGCAAATCTAGTTTGGAAAAAGCGTCGTAGATCTTCATTGAATCAAAGCTAGACCCACTAGGATTGTTGCATCTAGCATCTGCCCTATGCGATCGATTTACTGTTTAGTGACCTTATTGTCCATGTTGGTATTCAGCGTCTCGGTAAGGGCTGAGATGCCCCGACTAGACCCTTACGGTGGGTTTGCTGAAATCGAGTTGAAGGCGACTGGCTATTTTCGTCTGGATCAGGTCAATGGCCGGCATTGTTTTGTCACGCCTGATGGTCATCCCTATATTGCTCTGGGTGCGAACCACATCGGAAAGTTTTTGCAAGATGATACGCAGAATGGGAAGATTCTGGCTCGTTTCGGAGGGGATGAGGAAAAAGCGGCGCAGCATTTATTTCAGGCGGTTCGTGATATGGCGATGAACGCGGGGGAGGCCTACGCTCCGATCGATCCGCGTATAAAGAAGATCATGCCTTATGTGCTGAATGTGCACTTCCCGGTGCGTGGAAAATATCAGTTCGATATTTTTGATCCGGCAGTACGAGAGGAGTTTTGGAGCAGTGTCGTTCAACAGGTGGCGCCAGTGCGTGAAGATCGTTTTCTGCTTGGGATAGCCTGTCCGGATCTGCCGCTCTGGGATCAACGCCGGGCCGAGTACCACAAAGACTTACCGGCTGGTTCTCCGGGACGAGAGGCCTACGATAATTTCTTTAAAGAATATCCCAACGCCACGGATGATGATTTTCTCGGGTACGTGGCGGACACACTTTACAGTCTGGTGAGCCGGGCTGTTCGCCAAACTTCGCCGAATCATTTGTTTTTCGGTGAGCGGTTTCAACTCAGGAGTAATTTGTCGGATCCGGTTATTCGATCGGTCGGAAAATATGTGGATGTGTTTTGTTCACAGGCATTGATTCGTTCTCCGCAACGACCCCCTGAATGGCAATTGTTTCAGCCGGATGGTTGGGACCATGAACACGCAGTGACGGGACGACCCATCATGATTATCGATTGGGCGGCTCCGTTTAGTCTGGATACTCCTTATGAGTTGGATGGTGCAAAGATTAAGCCCGAGGAGGAAGCGACCGCGGAGACCAATGCGTTTCTTTATGAGTCGTTTGCGATGCCTTACATCATCGGGAATTTCAAATGCCAGTTGATTGGTAGTCATGGCAACGATCGGCTTTTTCCTGAAGGGCGTATGAAGCGCACTTATCTCAAAGGTGATGGCAGTCCGTTTCCGATGCGGACGGAAGCGACTCGAAAAGCGCATATCCAGGTGTTGAACTCAGTGTTGGAGCAATTGAAGTAGGTTTCAGGATTGAGCCTGCAGCTGTCGCTCGACGAATTTAGCTCATTGTGAGCTAGACCTCTACCTGACTGGCGTATTTACTGTTTTAAGTGTAATGTGTTTTAAGTTTCCTCAGGCGTTAATCTGTGCCGCTCTCATTTTGATCCCTCTGCGGTTCATCGAATCTGCCATAACTCCAGAAGAACCGATTGATTTGCTGAATGACCCGACGTTTAGCGACTTTACTCATCACCTGTGGCCAGAGCGATCGCTGACCAATGAGCGTGCTAAGATCTGGACTATCGATAGCACCAGACTGATGAATATCAGCGGTAAAGGGTGGGGCTATTTGCGGACGAAATCAGTCTACCGCGACTACCACCTGGTCCTTGAATATAAGTGGGGCGAGCACACTGTGGGGTTCCGTGAAGACAAAGCCCGTGATAATGGCTTGTTTGTCCATGCATTTGGTCCAGACGGCGTTCTGGCGAATAGCTGGATCAGCTCCATCGAAGCGCAACTTATAGAGGGAGGTTC
>CALGUT010000631.1 GCA_937920335.1 uncultured Opitutales bacterium | reverse complement strand
GCGCCGCTGCGTCATCGCCATCGTAGGTCTCGAAGATCTGCGGTATCCAGATTTTCTCACCTTCATAAATCCACTCAAGATTCGGTTGTTCAACGGCATCGCCGATCGTGGGGTAAATCTGTATCTCGAACGGCTCTGAAGTCACGCTTCCGCCGATGGAGGCATTCAATCGCAATTGGTAGGTTCCGCTGTCGTTTTCGGTAAGAGTCTCTAAACTGATTGAAGCGTCACTGGAGCTAAGAAAAACTTGATCATTCTTTATTAATTCCAGAATGGTAGTGCCGAGACTTACTGAATCGAATTTGAGATTCTTATCCATACCGATTACGGTAGGTTGGTCTATAGGTTGCCCCATGAGTAGAGGCGTCGGAGAGAGTGTTACGCTGTCCACAATCGAAAATGAGGACGAGTCATATGGATTGCCTGAGTAAAGAAATCGAACGGTATTCTCGAGTGAGTTTCTAATCGGTATGTAGTTGAGTTGATTATCATTTTCGAAATTCGAAATTCTGCCTTCTGGGGAAATGCCGTTTAGGGTGATTGCGGCATTGCCAGCAAAACTGAGAATCGTGGGGCCATTTACTTTAGCTTCTATGAAGGTTACCGTTTTAAATGGACTGAACCGATCGCGAGCCAACCTCAATGCGTCTATTCCGTCAGGGGCATCTGTGCCGGTGAGGAACATGTCCGAATAATCCAAGGATTCGAGGTCAGGAAAAGTGAATACTAATTCGGTATTATCCAAAGCCTCGTTCGGATCGAAGTAAAATACGTCGACGGGGCTGAGGATAGCAGTCCCTAAGTCATCGGATATCTCAAGCCGATAAGAAGAAGTATCTATGGCAGTTGATTGCGCTGGAAAATCGATAGTCGCACTGGTTGCGCCGGGTATTTCCGCTTCATCTTTGAACCATTGATATCGGACGGGGCCATATCCAACGGCTCCGAAACCTGAGCCTCCAAGTTTAGCGGCTTTATTGAGGGGAATACCAAAGGTTTCTGGTAAGCTCCCTTGGATCGTGGGTGGAAACTCACGAATGATTTCCACCTCATCCAGCCAAGCCTGTGCGTTTTGGTCACCCGAGAAGGCTATTTGAATGGTAAGTTCAAAACTCTGGGTATCCCGTATGATCGCAACCGTATGCTCTTTCCAATTTTCCGAGGATTCTAGGGTGTTATAAAACGGGGGAGGAGAAACCTCTGAGTCAATGAGTAGATATTCGAGCTGCGATTGGTTAGTTTGAAAGTCTGTTCGGGTTTTAAACTTCAGAATGAATGGGCCGTTGCTAGTTGTTGAGATCCGGGCGATTGCAGGTTGGAATTCTGGTGCTTTGACTGTCAGCGCGTCTACGCCATCGGAGGTCCCCTCGGTGACCACCGACCACAGATTCTCGGGGCCGACGACCAGCGGTTCCAACGTATCCGCACGCAGGGTTTCAACCGTCCATATCAGCTCCGGTTGTTCGATCGCGTCTCCGATGGTGGGGTCCTGACTGAAGGTCATTTGCAGGGGCCAAACCATCAGTAGGGAAAAAATGGAAATCTTTGGTTTCATGGTGCTTTACGATGAAAGGTTATTCGTCGGAGATAGTCAGTCTCAGAAATCTCTTTTCGGTTCCCAACGGTAGGGTGTCTCTGAGTAAGACTTCGACCGTGCCATCTATTTCAGAAATCGGATTTTCAACGCTATCAGCGACCTCCCAGGTTTTCATGTCTGAAGACCTATCGAGTACGAACATAGAGGCATCGGCATCTGAAGCTCGGGTGTAGCGAATTACCGGGTACATAAGGTCGTCCAAGGTGATTAATTCGCAGCTTAGGTTTCCATCGGCTTTCCGAGGATCTAATTGAAAACACGCGCTCGAGTTCATTACTGAGTCCATCGAAATCATCATCTCTGGTGGCTAGAGTTTCTCCGGCGGCAGTGATCTCATCCGGGGTAAAATACTCTAGGGCCCACCGGGTGAGAGCGTTGATTTCCATGGCAGTGACTTTTACCTGATCCAGGATAGCAGGTGGAAAAACGCCGGCGCTAAAGTTGTTGTACCAATGGACATAGTTTCTTCCGGCGTCAGGAATAGGAACGGTCGTAAGTACAAAACCGCTATCTCCGATGGGTAATTTGTAGGCAGTATCGGGCGGCTGTCCGTTCACGGTGATTGCCATGGGAGTTCCCACGTAGGAAAGAACCGCGGGACCTTCGACAACGGTCGAAATGCGGGTAGTCGTCTTGAGGTCAAACGGATCATGGAGTGTGGTGACGTTGTTCATCGAGAGAGCGTCTTCTCCGTCTGGAGCAGCTTCGCCTTCAACGAGTAACTCTGTATAATTTCCAGCAATATTATCCCTCACGTCGAACTCAAGCTCTTCGTTGTCGAGCGCCTGATTGAGACTGAAGAACCTTACCGTTGTAGTGTTGCTCGAAATACTTCCGGTGGAATCTGAGATGATAGCGGAATAGACTTTCGTTCCAGGTTCGTCTGCAGATAGGCCGACGCTGGAGGTAACATGGCTCGGCAAGGCTTCACCGTCTAAAAACCATTGAGTTTCGAGCGATTGATCGCCTGTAGCTTCGATACGGAGAAGCCCGGTCGTTCCAACTGGATTCGAAAGTGTTTCGGGGAGTGGTTCGTATTCCAACGGAAAATCGTAACTCAAGTGGAACTGATCCAACCATGTCTCTAGTATTCCGGGGTCGCTTTCCTCAAGGTTTATGCTGATGTTCAATCGACTGTAAGTGGTCACCCTTATTTTGTGTTCAGTCCAATCACTGGTGAGAGGCAGGTTGCCACGATCAAGATCCCTTGCGCCGTAATTGAAGACAGATTGCGCACGATCGAGATCGCTAATCCTGTAGGAAAGAGTTCCGTTCGGGAGTGCTCCCGATGCCTTTGCCCAAAAGCTCAGTTCAACCGGGCCTTGGGTTCGAAATGATAAGGATGCGTTCAACCGACCCGTGTCTGGAGTTAGGATCCTTAGGGCATCGACACCATCGCGGCTATTTTCAGAAGTACCGTGCCAATAATTGTCTTGTGCGAGCATCGCCTCTGGATGGTCTCCGTTGGAATAGTCTGCAATGGGATAGAGGGTTTCGACTGTCTCCAGATCAGAGGCTTCAATTAGGGAGATTGGGAGTGTCGGTGTCGTTCTAAAATAGGCGAGAACTCCCTCTCCGTAGCTGTTGACGGCAATCGAACTACCCATGAACTCCAGTGTTTGGGTCCCGCTTTCAGAAACTACCAGTACGCCATCACTCCATATTCCAGGATGGTCTGCTGTGGCTGGAGGACTGGTGTAGATGTCTGAAGAAAAACCGCCTGCCCGAATATTTCCCTGAGCTTTAAAACTAACGAAGGTGGGTCCGCTGACATCCAGGTATAATTTCTCGGGTGCATCGTAGTAGGGGTCTGATCGATCGACCGAGCCGGATTGATAATACTTTTTCAAGCGAATACCGGGGCCTATATCGAGAATCATGCCGTTGTAGAGTTTCGATTCCAGATCATCGATACGAAAATCCAGGTCGGGAGACCCCAGTCGATCCGCAATGCTGAAAACCTCCAGAACCACGAGGTCACTGAGGATCTTCTCTCCCCCGGATCCTATGACTTCTACTTGGTAGACGTAAGTACCTGTATTGTTCTGGCGTGGAATTACGATTCTCGGATTCGTTTCTCCACCGATTTTTACGCCGTCCTTGATCCACTGGTAGTTGGTCGCATCGGTGGCCTTAACTTCGAGGTAAGTCTCTTTGCCAAGCGGCACGTAAGTAAATACTGGTTGCTCCGTGATTGTGAGCTCTGCGAAGACCTGGCAGGCGGTCATAGCCAGAACAGCGATCGTGACTGCAAATCTTTTATTCATGAGGGTATCCAGGGTGTACAGAATCTTTCCAAATGGGAAAGTCTATTATCCAGACTCGCACCTCTATTATACTGGGGGTTTCCCCTCAGCTACTGTGCAGATAGATCTGCTCCTACCGTCCGTCTATCCGTTGTTTCTTGTAGCCTTTGGGTGCGGCGAATGTGGATTTGGCAAAATCTTTTGCTTCAATTGATTCGAGGGTGGATTCCCTTGAGGGAGTTCCATTCTCATAGTTGATCGAAGACACAGGAAACCCTCCGAGTTCTTCGACCTGTTGAAACATATTATCCTCATAGTCTCATAAAAACGTATCCAACATATGGATATAGTATTGCAAGTGACTGATTGGCAGTTCTTTATATCGGCAACTACACCCAATAAAGAACTAACCAAAAAGCCACTTGAAATGAAGTTAGCAAAACGCCTGTTTTTAACAAGAAAATCTTCTCTTCCTGAGCTAAAATTCCAAAAGCACGAACTCAGCACATTCAGTGGACTGGTGGTCTTTCAAAAGCTCTTTTCTGAACTGAATTTACCCAAAAGGCTTTCGGGGTGCTTGCCCCGCATTTGTGAGACCAAACAGCATGCGAGTGTTTCGCTTTTATTCAGACTTCTTATTATCCATGCATTGATTGGAATGCGCAAATTGCGGGATGTGGATTTGTATAGAGAGGATCCTATGGTGAAACGTGCTTTGGGAGTAAAAGCCCTCCCCAGCGTGCCCACGATAAGCCGCTTGCTGGCTTGTTGTGATTCGCAAAGTGTATCGAAGTTACGGGCCCAGAGTCGTGAGTTGGTACTGGAAAGGCTTGCCAGTGAAAAACTCTCGACTCTTACTTTGGATTTTGACGGCAGCGTGATCTCGACCTCACGTAAGGCCGAGGGCGTAGCTTCGGGGTTTAACAAAAAGAAAGGCATGCGCAGTTATTATCCTTTGTTTTGCACGGTTGCCCAAAGTGGACAAATCCTGGATCTGCTCCACCGCAGTGGAAACGTACATGACTCACGCGGATCCATTGGGTTTGTAAAGCAATGCGTTGAAGAAGTAAGAAACCTCTTGCCCGGCGTGCAGCTCGAAATCCGCATGGATAGTGGGTTCTTCAGCGATGCCATGGTCGAGTGCCTCAAAGAGTTGAATGTTCTTTTTTCCATCAGTGTGCCTTTTGAGCGCTTTTGTGAACTCAAAGGATTTATTGAAAAACGACGCTGGTGGTCGTCCATGGGAGCGCAGAGAACCAGCTCAGCCTTTGAGAAAAAATGGAAACCCAAGTCGTGGAAACTCAAATCCCGTTTCCTGTTTGTGCGCAGCGAAAATCCCCGCCAAACCAAAGGAGCTCTTCAACTGGATCTGTTCGAGCCACAAGATTATGGATACGATTACAAGTGTGTCATAACCAACAAAGAGTGTTCTGTGAAAAAAGTGGTTCGTTTCCTTGAAGGACGTGGACAACAGGAAAACGTCTTTGCCGAATTGAAAAGCCAGGGAGCTCTTGCTTATGTTCCATGTCGCCGTGAGCCAGCCAATCAATGCTACATGCTTTGCGCAATCATGGCTCACAATCTCAGCCGTGAATTGCAAATGAAAACCTGGGATAGAATGCGTGGCACCACCGAAAAACGTTCGCCACTGTGGGTATTTGAAAAAATCCAGACTCTGCGAAATGCATTTATCTGCAAAGCAGGCCGATTCACTCAACCCGCAGGAAAACCGACTCTTACACTCAACGCCAACCCGCTGGTTGAGCAGTATATGAAAAACTATCTAGCGACTTGAGGAGATTTATGAAACGTTTGGGTTGTCTTCCATCATAGAGTCCATGAAGTTAATGGGGCCTTGGCTGATAGCATCCATCATTTTGTTCAGAAAAGCTGACATGTCCTCAAATGCGCCCATAACATCTTTTCCCTCTTTCATGGCTTCCCAGTCGGCTACCCAGAATTCGTTGGTGATTTGGTTGCCTCTTTTCTGTATAAAATGCTGCGTCCCGTACCCTGCTATCGTCTTATTGTTTGTTCCTTTTTCCAGCGTGGCTGGGATATTCTCTTTGGCTTTAGGCATTAATGCGCCCATGCGCTCCTTCATCATATTCTCCATCATGGCCCGCTGTGCTGGTGGAACATTTTTCAAAGCCTCATTCATCTGAGCCATCGCCTGATTCATTTGATTGGACAGTTTAGTAATGGCAGCCTCATCCATCTCAATGTATTGTTTCCTTTTATTATCGATCATCAGCATCGTTTTTTCCCCTCCGCGGAATATCATAGCCCCCGATCCTGCGGTGGCTCCGGTAAAGTCCATCTTGAGGTTTTTACCGTCAACGTACATCTGTGCCAGTCCGGAACCTTCCGGGTTCTTAAGGTCTTTTGTGCTGAGTGTAAATACGACTCCGGCTGAAAGACTGGAGTGTAATAGAGTGATTAGGCCGATAAGTAAGCTGCTGAGGTATTTGGTTTTCATCAATTTGAGAGTGCCGCGTGGTTGAGTGATTTTTTTAAAGCTTGGATAAACGTATAGCTGGAATCGAATCTGAATGCAGGTCTTTTTTCCAGATAATCCGGGAAATCTTTCTGTGTATCGCGAATTGATTTGGATTCAGGTTCGTTCATGTCTTAGGGATTGGGGTATGAACTACATCTATAACGCTTCTTTGTTCGGATTATCTGACTCGCGCAGGCAATTTCTCAAAACCTCAGCCAAGAGTGTGGGGATTGCCGCTCTGTATCCCTGGTTTGCGGGATCCAATCTGATTGGTGCTCACCACAAGAGTGGCAAAACGTTCGGTATCGCCCTGGTCGGTCTTGGCAACTATGCGATGAAGCAGCTCGCGCCGGCTCTTCAGGAGACTAAAAACTGTAAACTCACCGGTTTAGTGACTGGAACTCCGGAAAAGAAAGTTAAATACGGCAAGGAGTATGGTATCCCGGATTCCCATATTTATAACTACGATAACTTTGATGAGATAGCTAAGAATGATGACATCGATATCGTTTATGTCGTGCTGCCCAACTCCATGCATAAGGAGTATGTGATTCGTGCAGCAAAGGCAGGGAAGCATGTGATTTCAGAAAAACCCTTGGGACTGAATGCAGCCGAGTGTGAAGAGATGATTCGGGTCTGCAAAGAGGAAGGGGTCACCTTAAATGTGGGATACAGGCTCCACTACGATCCGAACCATATGGAAGTTATTCGCATGGCTAAGGAGAAACCATTTGGCGATGTAGCGTACGTTCAGTCCGAGTTCAGCTTTACGATTGGGGATCCGACTCAATGGCGCCTTCGCAAAGCGTTGGCCGGGGGCGGAGCAGTGTATGATATCGGCGTGTATTGTATTCAGGCAAATCGCTATGCAACCGGCGAGGAACCGATCGCGATCACAGCACAGGAGTATAAGACCGATCCGGTTAAATTCGCAGAAGTCGATGAAACCGTCTGCTTCCAATTGGAATTTCCCAGCGGAGTCGTTTCAAATTCTACGACCTCGTATAATGCACGGACAAACCGCCTCTACGTGGGGTATAAGAATCGGGGATCTGCGCTTATCGAACCGGCTTACAGTTACGGAGGTATCAAGGGAAGCATCAACGGTGAATCGATGGGGCATGAGCCCGTAAATCAGCAAGCCCACCAGATGGACGGTATATGTAAGAGCATTGTTGACGGTAATGATTCAGGAGTATCAGGGACCGAAGGACTTCTGGATATGAAGGTGGTGGATGCGTTGTATAAATCGCTCGCTGCCGGTGGAAAGCGAATTAAAATCAGCTAG
>CALGUT010000630.1 GCA_937920335.1 uncultured Opitutales bacterium | reverse complement strand
GGTAAGTCCCATAGGGCAATGTCTTTTGGACAATCCACTTAGTCAGTCGATCGGCAACGATTGCTATCGTCGCAATCGCGAAAAACAACCGGTAGTATAGGATGCGATCTAGTCTCGAAACTTTATCATGCGATGATAAAGTTCTAGTCGCCATCATCATTCGCCAGAAACTGGGTCGAATCTTCTATACCTGCACTATAGATGCCGCCCCGTTGAACGGTATTTCTCTTGTTCTTTTCCAGCTGTTTTTGCCCTTCAAGAGAGTGCTTGGTGAAAGGAACCGCCATGAGTCGTTCTTTATTGATGGGTTCTCCGGTGATTTCGCAGATGCCATACGTGCCGTCAAAGATCCGGCTGATTGCCTCTTCGATTTCCGTTAGTGCTTCCTGTTCGGAGGTTACCACGCTGAGCGCAAAATCGCGATCAAATGTGTCCGTTCCTTCATCAGCCATATGCTGACTATAGCTAGCTATATCGCCTGAGTCGTCCTTGCTGGATTTCTTCAGCGTTTCTCTTGTGTGGAGATCCAGCTCTTCGTTGACGTGGTTACGAAGTTCGATCAGGAGATCGTAGTATACTTTGAGCTTTTTTGGAACGTTTTTATCGTCATTGAAGTTCGGTTTGCTTCCTGGATTGTAGCCCAGGATGTCTGCAAGCGAAGCCGCTCCGTAGTTCTGAGGAGCTGCTTGAGGAACCTCTTCGATTTCAGCTTTTACAACCTTTTTGGCAACCTTCTTGGTTGCTTTTTCTTCAGTCGCGCTCTCGTCCGGTTTCTTATTCTTAAGCAGGCTTTTGACATCATCAAAAGTGAATGCAGCCACCTTGCCGCTACTGGCATTAGGCTTTTCTTCGGCGGGTGCAGGCTTGGCCTTCATTGCAGTTTTCGCTTTGGTCACTTTTTTGGTGGCGGTTTTTTTGGCAGGCATCTTGTTGGAATTGTTTAATTAGCTTAATGTTTGAGCGCCTCTTCGCAGCGCGGACATAAATGTTCGTCAATGATTGATGGAATGAGTGCTTCGACTGTTCTCCAGCATCTCGGACACCTTTCTCCATCTACTGGCTTGATCGATACAGAAACAGCTTCATTCCCATTTGGTTCCAAAGAGACTTTGGAGGTAATAAATATTTCAGGTAATTTGGATTCGAAGGTTTTCAGGTTTTGATAGAGCGCATCTTCGGAAGACCCGACAATGCTGACGACGGCGTCGAGAGATTTTCCAATTTCTTTGGCTTGTCGAGCCTTTTCAAGCAGCTCATTGACCGTATTTCGGAATTTTAGTACATTTTCAAATTCTTCGATCCATTCGGGCCATTTCCAGTCTGTTTCTGCCTGTGGCCAAGCCTCCAGATGAATGGAATCGCTACCGTATTCTTGTCCGGATTTGAAATAGGACCACGCTTCGTCGGTCGTGAAAGTGACGATCGGTGCGAGCAAGCGCGAAACGGTCTGAAAAATATGGTATATGGCTGTTTGTGAAGACCTGCGAAGCGCTGAATCGGGTGCCAGCGTATAGAGGCGATCTTTTAGCATGTCGTGATACATCGCCGAGAGCGTCACAGAGAAAAACTGGTTGATCAGTTGGTAGACTCTATGGAATTCGTATTCGTCGTATGCCTTAGTTACTGCTTCGATCAATTCAGATGATTTGTGTAATGCCCAGCGGTCAATCGGATCCAGATCTTCAATGGCGACAGCATCTTTGGAGGCGTCAAAATCGAAGAGGTTGGAAAGTTGAAAACGCATGGTATTTCTGACCAATCGATAGGAATCGACGATACGTTTGATGATGTCATCTGACACCGGGATGTCATTGCGGTAGTCCTGCGAAGCGATCCAAAGGCGAATTACATCGGCACCATAGCGACTGATGTAGGCATCTGACGTTTGTGGTTTCCCATGAGTATCGCTCTTGCTGATCTTGGTACCATCACCGCGGACGATGAATCCGTGAGTGACAATTTCTTTGTAGGGAGCACAGCCTTCCTTAGCGATGCTTGTCCAGAGCGAAGACTGAAACCAGCCGCGATGCTGGTCGCTGCCTTCTAGATAAAGATCAGCAGGGAACCCCAGCGTTTTTTGGCGGCGCAAGACGGCTTGGTGGCTAGAACCTGAGTCGATCCATACATCAAGCGTATCCTTTCCGCAGGTCAAAATCTTTCCCTTCCATTCTTCTGGAAGCTCGATACCCTCTAGGATTGCAGTGGCGTCATTCTCAAACCAGTAGTTGGTTCCTTTAGATTCGATCTTGTCGGCAATGGCTTTGACGACACCTGCGTCAAGAAATGGAGTTCCGTCTTCGTCGTAAAATGCGGGGATGGGGACTCCCCAGCTCCTTTGACGACTTACGCACCAGTCTGGGCGTCCCTCAACGGCACCTCGGATGCGGTTTTCTCCCCAAGCGGGGACCCACTTTACTTGTCCGATAGCTTCTTTGGCCTGCTCGCGAAATCCATTCTTATCCATCGCTACGAACCACTGGTCCATCGCTCTAAAGATGACTGGCGTCTTAGAGCGCCAACAATGGGGATAGCTGTGATTGTATTTCTTAAATTTAAGAAGCTTTCCTGAATCTTCTAATAGCTTAAGTACCGCTACGTTGGCTGGACTACGGCCTTTCTTTTCCAGCACGCTTACGCCAACGAGCTCTGCTGGCATTTGGCCATCGTCTACGTACTTGCCGTGATCGTCCAGTGGGCAGTAAATATCGAGGCCATACTTTAAGCCTGACTGATAATCGTCCAAACCATGTCCAGGGGCTGTGTGAACTGCGCCTGTTCCAGATTCGGTTGTTACGTAATCTGCTAAAATGATGGGACTAGCTCGGTCGATGAAGGGGTGGCGACTTTCGAGGCCGTCCAGCGCTTCACCGCGAATGTCTTTTTCAATAGAATAGTCTTCGAGATCGGTATCGCTGGTGAAAGTCTCTACCAGATCCCTTGCCACGATGAATTTTTCGGCTCCGGCAACGACCACCGAGTAGTCGATTCTTGGGTGTACAGCCACAGCCATATTGGCAGGAATCGTCCACGGTGTGGTTGTCCAAATGACGATTGATACGTTTCCTTCGACACCAATGGTTGAGCTGTCTGGAATTGAAAATTTTACCCAGATGGACGGACTTACGTGGTCCTTATACTCAATTTCAGCTTCGGCAAGAGCGGTTTCACAGGGAATCGACCAGTAGACTGGCTTCTTGCTGCGATAAACGAGGCCTTTTTCGATAAAGGCAGAAAAGGTACGCAAAATATCGGCTTCGTATTCCGGATCAAGCGTGCGGTACTCGTGTTCCCAATCGGCTAGGATTCCTAGTCGTTTGAACTGCTTACGTTGGATTTCGATAAACTTTTTGGAGAAATCGGCGCAGGCACTTCGTATTTCAGAAGGGGGTAGGTCTTTACCTTTCTCCCGCATGTCTTTCATGACTCGGTGCTCAATCGGCAAACCGTGACAATCCCAACCCGGAATGTAAGGGGCACGAAATCCTTGCATCGACTTGTAGCGCAGGATCATTTCCTTGAGGCTTTTGTTCAAAGCGGTTCCTATATGCACGTCGCCGCTTGTGAATGGAGGGCCGTCGTGCAGAATGAAGCTCGGTCCATCCGCATTCTTTGCCTGAATCTTCCCGTAAAGATCCTCTTTTTCCCAATGCTCAATCCGCTGAGGCTCACGTTTAACCAAGTTCGCCCGCATGGGAAACTCAGTGGTTGGTAGTGTGAGTGTGTCTTTCAGGTTATTGGCCATTATGGTAGAACGGGTCTTGTGCGAAGCCGGTATAGGGTCGCCGTTAAGCGCCGGAACAATGCGATTTAAGTCTTCCAAGTCAAGCGCTCAGCGGTGAAATCGTATTGTCGGTATTGAGGCCCCGTAGAAAGGGCGAAATGACAGTGAGAGCGCGGTCTTTAGCCCCATGGGTGCCAGCTGTCGTGGTTTCCCAGTTTTTTTGTTATATATTCTAGACTTGATCCGTCTATTTATCGATTCTTTCGGCTCCCTTATCCCGGGATGGGGTCGAGGAATTGATTAAGATTGCCACATATGAACGAGGAAAAACGCCCTGTGTTATTAGTAATTCGCGATGGTTGGGGATCCAACCACAACCACGATCACGATGCATTTAACAGTGTCATGCTGGCCAATACACCGGTTTCTGACAGGCTAACCGCAAATTGGCCTCGAACCGAGCTTGCCGCCTGTGGTCTGGACGTCGGGGTTCCCGTTGGAGTAATGGGCAATAGTGAAGTCGGACACCAGAATATAGGGGCAGGTCGTATCGTTGATCAAGAGGTCGTTCGGATCACCAAGGCATTTGAGACCGGTAGTATTCGAGAGAATGAGACACTTAAAGCAGCTTTTAAACGGGTGAATGAAGGCGGTAACCTTCATTTGCTCGGTATTGTTTCTGATGCAGGTGTTCACGGGCTTCTTGAACATCTCTATGGACTATTAATCGAAGCCAAGGCGGCTGGAGTAGGGGAAGTCTATATCCATGCTTTCACCGATGGACGCGATACGTCACCTCATAGCGGTCTTGGTTACATCAAGCAGGTTGAGGCGAAGTGTGCCGAGCTTGGAATTGGGAAAATTGCCTCTGTCTGTGGCAGGTTTTGGAGTATGGACCGTGATAACCGTTGGGACCGCGTCTCCAATGCGTATAACATGTTAACGGGAAAGGAGGCCTCGAGCACGGCTCCGTCTGCGACGGCCGCCGTTCAGCAATATTACGACAATCCGTTAGATAGTTCGCGGAGTGGCGACGAGTTTGTGCCTCCAACCTGGGTGTTGGGCGAAGATGGTAATCCCCTGGCGACGATCGCAAATGGAGATTCAGTCGTTTTCTATAACTATCGGGGGGACCGTCCTCGTGAAATAACGCGGGCGTTTATTGAGGACGACTTCGCAGATTTTGAACGAGGAGAAAAGCTGAACCTCTTCTACGCAGGAATGACCGACTACAAAAAGGGTATGCTCGATCACATTATTTTTCCGCGTGTGGATAAAATGCCGAACATTCTGGGAAGCTATTTAGCGGATAATAAGCGGACGCAATTCCGCTGCGCGGAAACAGAAAAATATCCTCATGTGACCTTTTTCTTTAACGATTACCGTGAAGAGCCGTTTCCTGGCGAAGATCGTGGGATGGCGCCCAGTCCTCAGGTAACGACCTACGATCTTGCACCTGAGATGTCAGCCGAAGAAGTCAAAGAGATCACCAGAAAGGCTATCCTTTCGCAAAACTACGACTTCATATTGGTTAACTTCGCAAATCCGGACATGGTGGGTCATACGGGTTCTTTGGAGGCGGTAGAGAAAGCGTGTGAGAAAGTTGATCAATATCTTGGACAATTATTGGATGCACTCGATTCCGTAGGGGGTATTGCATTGGTAACTGCTGATCACGGGAACTGTGATCAAATGTGGGACCCCACGGTCGATGGTCCGCATACTGCCCATACTTTGAATCCGGTCGAACTGGTGGTTTACGGAAAAGGGTGCGAAAATTTGAAACTTATTTCAGAAGACAGGCGTCTAGCCGATATAGCCCCTACGGTCTTACATTTTTTGGGGCTATCCCAACCGTCAGAAATGACCGGTAAAAATCTGGTTATCGCTTAACACCCGTACATGCACCCTAAGTTAATAACGTTCCTAATTCTTGCGTCTTTAGTATTGGCGAGTGGATTGTTTGCTCAGAGCAAACCTTCCTATGAGCTCATGCGTATCGACGAAGTGAAGCCTGGAATGGAGGGCGAATGGCGAACTGTTGTTTCCGGTACTGAAATCCAAAGCTTTCCTCTTCGCGTGATCGGGATTGCTGAGCACTTTGTAGGTCCCAATCAGCCGGTGATTATCTGTGAAGCGTTGGACGCAACGAATATACTCTCTGGCCCGGTTGCTGGAATGAGTGGAAGCCCCGTGTTTATTGATGGAAAGCTCATAGGTGCCTATGCGTATGGCTATACGTGGCCTAAGGAGCAGGCTATTATCGGCGTTACTCCTATTCATAACATGCTGCCGGTCCTGGAGGATAAGGGAAGAGTAATTGCTTCCTCTGGTTCGGTGAACACGCATTGGAAATCGGTAGAACCCAAGAGCCGTGAACGGCTAGGTGAGTACAAAACGGTATTGCAGCCGCTTCCCACTCCCTTGATCGCAGCAGGGATTTCGGACGCGACGTTAGAGGCGTTTAGTGGAGAGCTGGATGCTCTTGGAATTACCATGATGAACGGTCCCGGTGGGGCGACGTCTTCTGAATTGACGGGTGAGATAGAAGCCGGGTCTGCGGTGTCTGCAATTCTCATGCAGGGCGATTTCAACTTTGGAGCTACAGGAACGGTAACGCACGTAGACGGTGATCAGTTACTCGCGTTCGGTCATCCGTTCTTTCAGTGGGGTTCGGTTGAAATGCCGCTCGCCCAAGCTGAGATTCTCACGGTAATCCGTTCGCTTTCATCATCCTTCAAGCTTTCGAATATGGGAGCGCAGGTGGGCCGGGTTTATCAGGATCGACTCACTGGGATCGCGGCTGAGTTAGGGCCGCTTTCACCGATGTCCGATTTTTCGGTTTCCGTCAGGTATCCGGATTTTGAAGATAAGCTATTTTCAGCAAAGATGTTTCGTCATCCACGGTTAAGTCCCATTGTGGGCGCCATGGCTACTATGGAGGCGCTGAGGGGCGGACTTGAATATTCCGAGGAGTTGACGCTTCGAGTAAAGACGACGATCGATGTTGAGGGCTACGATCCGATTGAGGTGACCGATATTTTTGCGGGAATAGGGGTAGACAGTGCTGCCGCATTTCAGCAACTGGCTATTCATCAGTTAATCACTGACAATTCCTTCGATCCTCCTGTTGTGAATTCAATTGCTGTTCAGATTGAGTCCAGGCCCGTGACCGAGGTGACCTATCTGGAGGCTGTTTATTTGCATGAAGACTCTGTTCAGCCAGGAGGAACTGTGAATCTGACTCTGAAGATAAAGAATCACCAGGGGGAACGTTTTTCGAAGGAGGTTTCCTTCGAACTGCCGGAAGAGATTCGTAAAGAGCGGGTTGAGGTGTTGGTTGCTGACGCGATATCTGTCGATCAGGTTGAGTTTGAGGGGTTTTATACGGCGACTCGTTTCGAGCATGTGCTGGAGAGGATCGAGAGTCTAAAGAGCCGCGACCATATTTATGTAAAGCTAATGCGTCGTTCACCGGGTATAAGTCTCGAGGGGCAGCATTTGGCGGGTTTACCGCCATCGACGCTTACGCTTCTAAAAAATGCCAAAGGCCTGAAAATCGATAAAGATACCGTTCGTGAGAGTGGATTTGAGATGAAAATCCCGATGGATTCCGAGTTCCGAGGCAGCGCGTTACTACCACTAATTGTTGAATAATATGAAGCTTTTCCAGATCGCCGTTTTCTCACTCGTTACCAGTTCGTTTCTTCAGGGACGAACTCATGAAACGGTGCATCAATCGTTTGATCAGTTTGGCAAGGGCAAGCTTGACCAGGTTTCCCTGCATACCGATGGGTATTTGCTGCCGGCACCGTCATTGGAAATGCTTGCAGAGATCGACGCTCCCATTTTGTGGGATGCGCAAATGGATTCTAAGGGGAATCTATATTTTAGGTACGGGGAATGAAG
>CALGUT010000629.1 GCA_937920335.1 uncultured Opitutales bacterium | reverse complement strand
GCACCACGTGCTCCCCCGTCAACGGTTCGATGGATGGTGGATACCTTCGACGGGCATGTCATAGACCTTGAGCCCGAACGGGAGCCCGACCGCATGCCCACCGCTCAGCGCTATCCCTGGCCCAAAGAGCGCTTCCGCTACGAGTTTCAGGAGCCGGAACAATCAACAGTGCCGCAAGACCCACCCCAAGTCGAGCAACTGGACAACGGACTTCTCATCGTAATCGAAGACCCTGATCCCTGGGCTCACGATACGGAACCCGTCTTCTGGACCGATTGACCCGATAAGATAAGCTTTCCCAACGAAAGCTAAACTTATACTTGTACGCGTTTCTTTAAAAAGCGGGAGATCGCACACACTATTGACTTATCGGAAGCGATGTGGCCAATAATAATACCCTCACTCGCAAAGGCCACTCGCCGCAAATCCTAAAAAAATCAAATCACCCTATCAACGCTCACAATTTCACCTCCTCCCCCTAAAACCCCCACCTCGGCGGCTACGCCGCTAAAAAGCAAATTCCTATCATTAATTGTCGTCCTTTGGCACAGATTTTGCTGTAATTGTATCATGAAATTAATTCAATTAGTCTGTCTCTTTTTAATCATCAGCTCTGCCTCTTTTACATTGAATGCCGATGACCAGCTCAGATTTGAAAAGGCAGAAGAAAATAAGCAAATGGCTCTAATGTTCTTTGAGAAATTGCTTGCTGATCCAGAGGCATTAAAACCGATATTCCATAAGGACTTTACATTTACCTACATGGGGAAAATTCCCGACACCTTAGTCCCCTACGGAGTACCGTATGACAGTGAATCGCTTTTTACAGAATGGCTTGCTCATATCCCCAAGGTTTTACCCTTTGGGATAGAACTTAAAACGACTGATATAATTGCGGATGAAAATGGAGTTGCCGTGCGGCAAAAAGGAGAAGCGAAGGGAAAATACGGACAGTACAATAATGATTACTCATGGCTTTTTAAGTTCAAGGATGGTAAAATTTTATCCATTGAGGAATTCAATAGCGACTTTTTAGTAGCTAAAAGCCTTTATGGTAGGGGACTTGCCCCTTCCTCTCCCTAGCCTTAGCTAGGACCTTTTCATAGTCTTCTTGGCTAACGACATTCCTAGTGCTACCTACTAATTTGCTTCAGGCATCGTATGCTTAGCACGGATACGGAAATAAACGTCGCTTGCATCAGCATTATAAGACCCTAGAAAACCCCCACCTCGGCGGCTACGCCGCTATACCGAGTCGAAGACGACATCACCCAAAGCAAATTCCTATCAGTAATGCCAATGCCTATTTTTGGACAAACAGCCGTAATAATCTCCCCTCAACTAATCCCTGAGGTGCCCCTTTATCATAGCACTCCAGTCCCGTGTAAGAACAACAAAGTAAAAACCGATTACCAAATACAAACTGAGGCAAACCTGGGTAGTTTAGAGGTCAAAAAGGTTTTTACAAAATCCAAAATCAAGCGGTATTTCTACTCTCACACATCCGACCTGCTCTTTATTAGGGGGCGTTTGGTTTAGTGGTGGCCGCCACTTAATAGATTGTTGCAGCACTTCTGTATCAGCTAACTCTGAGATGCTTGCTAACCCAATAATCCGCGGAATTTCTAACTTGATAGTGCGAAATCAAGCTTTAGTTTCCTTCCAAATCAAATCGGAACAATTGAATTTTCTATCAACTAGGACGGTGGGCATTCCGATCGCAATATTATCAACAACGGCGACATATTCAAGGTAGCTGGCAGCAGCGTTGTCGTTCTGTCCAGCTACGACTGAGCGGTCGCCATAACGCTCTTTTTTCTCCGGGTCGTTCGGCCCTGACTATCCAAACCACCAATCAAATCAAACCCATCAGACCACTACCTTCAAACCCAAAGAACCCTGTTGCGATCGCTCCTAAGACCTCCACGTATTCCGACCTCGTCGCGGGCTATGTCTCGATCGACTTCGATCAATCCACCAAAACGTTCGGACTCACCACCTCCGACGGTCGAGATTTTACCGTTGAGCTCGGCGCTAACGCCTACGCCGAGATCATCCACAACCTCGGCGAAAAATATATTGACGGCGGCGCTGCCCTCGAAACGAAACTGACCAGCGGACGCCATTTGCAGGTGTACGGCATCTTCTATCCCGACGCTGCCTGTGCTTCCGGAGCCGACGGCTCTCGCAAGATCGAAGCGAAACACCTCGTCTTTGTCGGCGAGGGGAAGAACGAGTACCGATTCGAGGAACCGAACTGGTGGGTCAATCAAATCCGTCAACTCGCCGACTTTTATCTCGACCATGAATTCGGCGATGAAATCGACTACCACGCCTATCGCACCAACCTTGATATTTCTGGCGACAAATCAACGTCTGGTCTCCAGGAAACCGACACGATTTCTCGCCTCGTGTACGGATTTGCTTCGGCCTATTTGATGACCGGAGAAGACCGCTACCTCGAAGCAGCCGAGAAAGGCACCGAGTTTCTCCGCAACGAACTTCGCTACGATGACGCCGATCGAACCTACTGGTACCACGCCCAAGAAGTGAATGAAGACGGCTCAGTCCGCAAAATTTTGGCGTCGGAGTTCGCTGACGACTACGGCGCTATACCATGCTACGAACAGATTTATGCCTTGGCGGGCCCGGTCCAGACGATGCGGATCACCGGCGATCAACGGATCCTCGACGACGCCAACAACACAATCCAAATGTTTAAGGACCGGTACCGTGATGCAACGGAGTTCGGTGGCTATTTTTCCCACCTCGACCCCAGCAGCTTCATTCCCAATGCTGAAACCCTCGCCCATAACCAGTCTCGTAAGAACTGGAACTCGGTCGGCGACCACGCCCCAGCGTACCTCATCAACCTGTATTTGGCAACCGGGGACGAAGCCTACGCCGACTTTCTCGAGGAGAACTTCGACCTGATCACCGAACATTTCGGCGACTACGAAAACAGCCCGTTCGTTCAAGAACGGTTCCATCAGGACTGGAGCAAAGATCAGAATTGGGGTTGGCAGCAGAATCGGGCTGTCGTTGGCCACAACCTGAAGATCGCCTGGAACTTGACCAGGATGACCAACCTTCGGCAGAACGACCAGTACGAACAGTTCGCCGAACGAATCGCTGAGTTAATGCCCGACGCAGGCAGCGACCAACAACGCGGCGGCTGGTACGACGTCGTCGAACGGGAACTCGCTCAGGGTGAAGATTATCACCGATTCGCTTGGCATGACCGTAAAGCCTGGTGGCAGCAAGAACAAGGGATCTTGGCCTACCTGATTTTGGCTGGCGTAACCGGCAATCAAGAGTACCTCCGACTGGCTCGGGAATCGTCGGCGTTCTATAACGCCTGGTTCCTCGATAACGACTCCGGAGGGGTCTACTTTAACGTATTGGCCAACGGTCATCCGTATGCGCTTGGCACCGAACGAGGCAAAGGCTCCCATTCGATGTCTGGCTACCACGCCTTCGAACTGGCTTACCTGGCCTGCACCTACACCAACCTGTTAATCACCAAACAGCCGATGGATATGTTCTTCAAACCACGGGCTGAACAGGTTGCCACCGGCGTGTTGCGGGTCGCTCCCGACCTGCTACCAGCTGGTTCCGTCGTGATCGACAAAGTGTGGATCGGCGACGCCGCTCACGAAAATTTCGACGCGGCAGAGCTGACGGTGCAACTGCCGGCTAGCGCCGCCGACCAAAAAGTTCGAGTCCGGCTGATCCCCGCAGACGGCGTAGCGGAGTAAGCACGGTGGACTCAACGAAAGGACAAGGCTATGACTAAACCGAAAATCAGCGTCATCATCGAAGAACATTTCGACCCGGGCGAGTACCGAGCGTTCAACGATTTTTTCCCCCAGCAAGGCTACGAAGTTGAATATCTTAGCCATCTGTGGGGCAACGAGCAGTTGACGTTTAGCTCGAACGCCACTGGCGGCGTAGTCGAAGAGTCGGTGACGGTTACCACAGAAATAGAAGACGTTTCGCCGCACGACTACGTAGGGATCATCCTGATCGGCGCCTACGCAATGGATCGGCTCCGCTACCAGGAAACCGTGCTTCCCGGTCAACCTAATCAGGCCCCAGCGGTCCGCTTCTTGCGGGAAGCGTTAACGGTAAATGGGCTGAAGATCGGCACGATCTGCCACAGCCTGTGGCTGTTCTGCGCCGACCCTGCGATGCTTACCGACCGCAAGGTCACCTGCGGCCATAACATCGTGTGCGATGTCGAAAATGCGGGTGGCGTCGTCCAATACGAAGGCGACCAGACCGCCACGTTGGTGATCGACGGTGACCTGATAACCGGAAAACATCCCGGCATGGTCAAAGAATTCATGGAACGGTTCGTCGCCGAAATTCAAGTATCGAGCTCGGACGGCGTCTAAACGCCTACCGCACTGACGGTTACCCTCCCGTCTGAATCAAAAAACCCCCACCTCTGCGGCTGCGCCGCTATACCGAGTCGAAGACGACATCACCCAAAGCAAATTCCTATCAGTATAAGCAACTGATCTGCGCAGATCTAAGCGCGAAATAAAACTCCACAGCTCTCCGTCTCCATAAGGAATCAACGTACTATTTACTAACGTTACGGGAATAAAACTGTGTATTGTTTTATTTGGCTGTCAGATTCTAGGAACACTTCCTTCCGACCTATTTCCCTCTCACCGTTCGCGGCTCGTTTATCACCTGTAGTGGGATGACTGAGAGACTGGACCATCAATGAACATACCTCAACGATCATCCTAGGAGAAGCCGCCTCTAACACCTCCGCCAGCCACATCTGCGGCAACGCTGCTATACCGAGTTGGAGACAAAAGAAGGGAATACAGGAGTGGCCAATAAAAATTGCCATGAGCGTGCAGCAGGCATTAGATTGCGACTTCCCAATACTACTGATGGATCGACGCGAAGCTCTAAAACAATGTTCTCTCTTGTTAGGCGGTGTACTGGCAACTCCCATAGCAACCGGTATTTTGGCAGGCTGCACGGCACCCAAAAAAACTGCTGACTGGAAGCCCAAAGTTTTCAACTCACTGCAAAACGACGTGGTAACAATGATCGCCGAACGGATTATTCCGGAAACCGATACTCCGGGAGCCGGAGCCGCAGGAGTAAACACATTTATAGACGTTATGGTAGCCGACTGGTTTTCCGCAGAGGAAACAGAAACGTTTCTGTTGGGACTGCAAGAGACCCTCGCCTACAGTAAAAAGAAATATAAACTGGAATTTCTAGATTGTTCGGAGCAGCAGCAAACTGAGCTGTTGTTGGAGTTGGAAAATGAAGTAAGCAAGTCCAAGGACCCGCAAACACCCCGCGCTGAATTCTTCAGCCTAATGAAACAGTTCACACTGATCGGTTACTACACTTCGGAAATAGGTGCCACACAGGAACTCAGTATGCCGATCATGGGACAGTATTCCGGCAATGAACCATTTAATCAAAACAGTAGGGCCTGGGCCTGGTAAGAGGATCTAATATGCCGGAAAACAATACCTATGATGCCATCGTTGTCGGGTCCGGAATTACCGGAGGTTATGCAGCGATGGAACTGACAAAAAAGGGACTTAAAGTCCTGATGCTCGAAAAGGGGAGGCACGTGGAGCACAAAAAAGATTACGAGGGCGAACACCAGCCCCCCTGGAAATACAAATTTCGTGACCAAGGTGATCGCAGGCTCTATGAAAAGGATTATGCGATTCAACGAAACTGCTACGCGATGAAGGAGTCCACTCAGCAGTTTTTTATCAACGATCGTGAAAACCCCTATACCACGGATGCAGACAAACCTTTTTACTGGTTCCGCGGCAACCATCTGGGAGGCCGTTCGTTGATGTGGGGCAGGCAGTGTTACCGCTGGAGTGATTTAGACTTTGAGGCCAACGTAAAGGACGGTTACGGTG
>CALGUT010000628.1 GCA_937920335.1 uncultured Opitutales bacterium | reverse complement strand
CCTTCAATAATAAATCAATGATTTCCTTTGTCGCTTGAGGAGCAACGGGCGCCTTGGCTTCACCCCAACCTACAAGGCCGTCATCGGTGGTGACTTTGACCATGACCGTATCTATCGTTTTTGAGTAAATGAATCGGCGGCGCAGAGGCGGTGGATACTCGGTAGATAGCTCAGGTGAGCGATGCTCATCTCCCCAGCCGCGGGAACCCCAGTAGGAGTCTTTGTCTATAGGCTTTGCTTGAACGGCGAACGTTTCTACGGTTTTGACTTTCATAATGGGATTTGAGCGAGCATTAGGAGTAGGGGGCCTTGACCCCAGGGAAATATGCCGCACGGGCGTGTCGCATACATTTTAAGTTCACCTATCGGAGTGGCGTCAGAAACCAAAGTGAGCTCGCCTTGTTTGTTGATACAAGCGGTCGCTGCTGCGCGGGCTTTACGCTCCATATCTCCAAACAGGTCAGAATCCAATAGTTTAGCTTCAAATGCCTCGTGCAGCGAAAAGGCAACCATGACAGCGAGTGTCGATTCTAAATAGGTCTCAGGTTCAGTGACTACTGTATGCCATAGGCCGTCCCGGTGTTGAACGCGTTTCAAGGCAAGACACAGACGGTTGAGGCGATCAGTTAATTCAGTTCGCGCTTCGTGAGTGTTTGGCAGAAGTTTGAGTGTCTCTACGAGACCCATGATTGCCCATCCGTTTCCTCGTGCCCATAGCTGGCCGTTTCTACCACAGTTCGATTCGTAACCATGCCAATAAAGGCCGTCATATTTCTCCTCAGGTGTTTCCTGCAAGGCGCGAGAATAACCGAGTATTTCAGCTAAGCCTTGCTCAATGTAGGACTTGTTCCCGGTAATATTTCCGAGTCGGACGAGGAAGGGGGCATCTACGTCTATGCAATCGACCCAGATTTGTTCTCGCCAGCCGGGAAGATCGCTTCGATGCATGCGTGCTCCAAATGTGTTTTTCGGAAACGTGGCATTCAATGTGGCTAACCGTTTCGCTGCCTCGAGCAGTTTAATATCATTGGTTTCTTCGTAGATTTCCAATAACTCCGTCCCGGGTGCGACATGCTCTTCGTTGGACGTCGCAACCTCCCGTGATACGTAGGTGTTTAATAGGTCCGCGACAAAGGGTTTATAGGATTCAGCGTCTCTGAATGTCTTGGATGCAGCTAGCAAACCTCGAAGAGCGATGCCTTCACCGAAGCCCCACATTCTGAAGGGCCATTGTTTGGTTCGGTCAGCAACCTGGCGCAGGTTATCGACTGGAGTTGAAGGGAGAATAGTTTCTATTTGGTGAGAAACGTTTCGCTGGTGATCAAGGCGAGGACCAAGTCTTGAAATCCGTCGCCGTTCTTTTGGTTTTCCTGAACGATCTTTTTGATCTCATGCTTTTCCGCGTGATTGGGGACACGACCAGTGGCGTAGGTCATCAACTTTTCTGAAAGGTTTTGTGAAAACAGATCAATGTTGTCTACGAGCCAGGCTTTGAAATCGGTTATATCGTTGATTGGGGTTCCATCGTAGAGTGTGGCTGAGGAGTCGATTGGCACGTCGATTTTCGGCCACAGTTCCCGCCAGTTTCCAACCGGATCGTAATTCTCTAGCATGAAGCCTACTGGGTCGATGAGGTTGTGGCACCCTGCACAAGCTGCCTCGCCGGTATGAGCCGCCAGCATCTCGCGGGGATTGGTTGTGCCAGTGGTATCAGGCGTTAAAGCGGGGACGTTCTTAGGCGGATCCGGTGGATGTTTACCGAGTATGTTTTCTAGCACCCATACTCCACGCAACACTGGCTGCGTATCCACTCCGTTCGCTGTCGCCGTCATGACTGCGGATTGTGTGAGGAGTCCTCCAAAGCGCCCGCCGCGCTCGAGTGGGAGTTTTCTGAGTTCAGATCCTCCCATCATTCCAGAGCTTGTATTTGATGTTACGTTTTGAGGGGTGTATTGGTAATTATCACGAGCGAATGCGAGGGTGGTGTAGTGAAAATCTGGATCGATAAAATCAGTCATCGGAAGATTCTGAGTGAGCATTTCGGTGAAGAAGTGCTCTACTTCCTGTTCCGCCAGGGCGATCTCTGCTTCCGAAAACTTAAACACAGCGTCGGGCATGATTTCTGGCAGGAGATTGGTATCCAGCCATTGGCCCGTGAAGCTTTGGACCATCGCGTTAGATGGATCTTTGGGCAGCAATCGAGTGGCTTCTCTGAGAAGAATGTCCGGCTTTGATAGTTTGCCAGCGTGGGCTAACTTGAGCAATTGATCGTCAGGCGGGCTTTGCGTGAGGAAGTAGGACAGGCGAGTGGCTAGATCGTAATCGTCCAATTCTCCCGGCCTTACGAGACGGTAGAGAAATCGGGGAGATATAAGGATGTTTCGAATGAGCAGATGCATGGCGGCATCGAAATCGCCTCCTTGTACCCAGCGGCGTTTCGCGATTTCAAGGTAGCTTTCGACCGTTTGCGGATCGACGGGGCGACGGAATGCTCGCGGAAGAAACTTCTCTAGAATCTCTCGAGTAAAAGCTTCGTCTGATTGGCCGGCTCTGCGGGTGCCGGTGAAATGGTTCTGCAGTCTCTTCGCGAGCATCTCTCTCGGTCCATCGACCATTTTGAGGGGGCCTTCGATCGTTGCTTCGTGAAACTCCATGGCGGGTCCGTTGGTGAAGTAGTAGTGACACAGGACATCCGCTAAATTAAACATACCGGTATTAGAGTCCGCGAGTTCCAGGAGTTTAACCGTCAGTTCGGAATCCATCGTCGCATGCGTCATGTCGAGGTTGGGATCGGCGAGTGCCTTAGTAATGATCTCCCAGCCGCTACGGCCGCGGATGACGGACGTGCGAATCTTAGTGAAGTCTCCATTGGGGAACACGGCATGCTGCCAGGCAGCCAACCAACGGGCGTCCCGTTCGAACCATTGTCGCATGTGTTCCGCGAATTTAGAATAGTCGTGAGCCATCTCCGCGTTGGCCCAACGGAAAAGTAAGGTCTGTCCTTCGTAAAGGTCCGCTTCAAAAGTAACGGTAGTGGGTGATTCGGAAGGGACTTCGATCACTTTGAGTAAGCGAAACACTTCAGCCCGGGAGCGATCGCTTGCGGAGAGTTCACGAGCTCTTACTTCCAGCTGCATGGGTTCATCAGAAATTGGTTTGTGTTTGGCGGCGCTGACCGTGATCCGATAAGTTCCTGATGCCATGATCTCCATGCGACTTGGCCATGAGCAGCTTCGAAAAATTTCATGACCGCGAGATACGAGAAGCAAGGCGTCGTCGCGAACGGTCGAAGCAGAGAAACTGATGACCATGTCCTCGGGGCCAGCGGTTCGGATGGTAGAAGGCGGTGTTTCTTGTTCCGGAGGGTAGATGGTATCGGCTATGAGTTCTCCAACTCTGGCGTATGCCTCCATGAGAGGAGGTGACAGGACTAAGCCTTCACCCACGTTGTTGAAGCCATGGTATTCTGAGTCTCTTGGGAATCCAAGTGGTAGCTCGTAATCCGGCAGGTCAAACAAGTCACGGATGGTAGAACGGTATTCTTCCTTGCTGAGGCGCCGTGGCAGGGTGCCACCGATCTCTGTGTTATCAAGTAGATTTTCGTCGAGCCAGGTGACGAGCTCCGCCCGTTCCTCGGCAGTGGGTTGATCTTCGTCTTCAGGTGGCATCAAACCATCCTCTAGCATGTGAAGGGCATTGCTCCAAAGCTTACGCTGATCTTCGCTGGTCCAGTCGATCGAGTAATGATCGAGGTTTATATCCCCCTTCATTTCCACGTCGTCGTGGCACTTAAGACAGTATTCAGTCAGCAGTCCGTAATGTGTATCTGAAACGAGGGTCCCATCCTGGGCACTCAAGGTGGTTACTGCTGTGCTCGCGAACAGCAGGCTTAGATGCTTCCTGTTCATTAGGAAAACAGGTGATTTAGATTACGATTTGCGTTGGAGAAGTCGTTCGTCTCAACACCGAGTCTCTGCATCAATGTGATATAGAGATCACCCAACAGCGGAGCGTCCGGTTTGGAGGAGTCAATAGCGATATGGCTACCGTGCTTGAAACCACCACCCGCTACGAGGGTTGGCAGGTTGGCATTGGAGTGACGGCTGGCGTCACCCATACCGGTTCCGACCAGTATAATGGTTTCATCCAATAGTGATTTCCCATCGGGTCGTTTCTTGTCGCTAAGCTGATCGAGGAAGCCGTTGAGGCAATGTATGTGCGCCGTTTCGATGGCGAGTAAATCCCGAATCATTTCCGGGTCATTGCCGTGGTGGGACAGTCCATGATATCCAGATCTAAGGGGTCGTCCATCGAAGGAGAATACTTGGCCTAATCCGTCTATAAAGAAGGATAACACTCGGCTAGAGTCGGTCTCAATGGCCAGCGTCATCAAGTCATACATGAGCACCTCTGCTTCTATGAGTAGATTGGGTGTTATGGGATCTGAATCCGGAAGCTTATAATCGGTCGTTGGCAATGGATCGTTGATCTGGGTGATCTGACGCTCCATCCGTTTTTCGACGGAGCGCATCGAATCGAAATATTCTTCCAGTTTTTCACCGTCATTGCGAGGAACGGCCTTTTGTAATCGCAGAGCGTCTTCCAGAACCAGATCGAGCGAGCTTCTGCCGCTCCGCAACATGTATTCCATACGAGCCTTATCAGACTCCGACATAAATAGTTGTTTGTAGAAAACACTGGGCCGTTGGATCATCGGCAGCCCGATGCCTTGCTTTGTAAAACTCATCGCTTTGCTGCCTTCGCCAGTGCCTGCGGTTAATTGCACGGACGGGAAACGTGATTTTTGACCAATCTGATCGGCCACCATTTGGTCCATGGAATAGGCCTTTGGCGCATTTCCGCAAAGGAAGTTGCTCCAGGCGTTGTGGCCGTTGGGCGCGCGGTGATCCAAGCCCGAAAACACGGTGAAGTCGTTTTGGTGGGTAGCCAAGGGTTGAAGCGTCGTAGGAAGCGTATAACCGCGACCCACTTCTTTTGGGAAAAAGCCGTTTTGGTGCCAGCCCAGATAGGCTCCAATTGAGACGAGGTTCTTTGCTTTGGTTACTGAGGCAAACTTCGCCACCGGCGCTGCAATTGATTCAAGTGCGGGAAGCGCTATCATTGCACCCGCTGCACGAAGAAAGTGTCGCCTTCCAATCGTATGGCGTTCGAAGAGTGAAGATAAGGAATTCATGTTGGGTAGTTAGGGTAAGTGTCTCAATGTGCAAAATTTTTTGCATAGGTAAAGCGGGTCTTGTCGTTTCTCAACTCGAAATATGGTCAACCGTTGACTGAAAACGCGGTTTTGAACGTTGATATTTAATACGAAATTTTAGAATATATCGGTTCGTTGATTGAGCTCGATTATGGCCAGTCAGTTATACCCCATATTACTGAAAATTCTAGATATGAAAAGACGTGATTTTAATCGTATCCTTGCATCCATTCCGTTTCTGGCGCCTGCAGTAAGCGATGCTGCCAGTCATGCTTCCTACAAGCCGAAGGGAGTGCTCGTTGAAACTGAACGATTCGCCAGCAAAGGTGGATGGGTTGTTGATTCTCAGTTTTTCCAACAAGTCGGTGGAAACTACCTGCTGGCACATGGTATGGGAACTCCTGTGGAGAATGCGCGAACCGAAGTCGAGTTCTCTGAAGGCGGAGATTATCAGTTGTGGGTTCGGTCCAAGAATTGGTGTGTTGGGGGTTGGGAAGCGCCTGGTCGTTTTCAGGTACTACTGAACGGTAAATCGGTGGGAAAAACATTTGGAGAACAAAACGTAGAAGAGTGGGGCTGGGAAAACGCGGGTAAGGTCTCCGTTAAAACAGGCACTTCAATTGTTGAATTGAAAGATGAAACAGGTTTCGCGGGACGATGTGATGCACTTTACTTTACTAAAGATTCCAGTGAACCCCTACCGAATACTCCAGTTGAATTGATTCAATGGAAAGACTATCTGAGTGGCCGGGCGACGGCTCCGGTGAGTACTCAAACGTTTGACGTTGTTATAGTTGGAGGGGGAATCGCTGGTTGCGGAGCTGCTATTGCGGCAGAAAGAAACGGATTGAAGGTGGCGCTACTTCAAGACCGTCCAGTCTTTGGCGGTAATGCCAGTTCAGAGATCCGTGTTCACACCGAAGGCATTCATGGTAAGGGAGGCGATATTCTGGAGCGCCTTGATACGAAATGGTGGCCCAATAGCTCCCCTGAATCCGTGTTGGATGATCAAAAACGACACCGAGCCATGGACGAGGCGAAGGGTATCGAGCAGTTTTTAAATTACCGAGCTTGTGGTGTGGAAATGGATGGTAATTCAATTGCAACCGTGGATGCGCGTAAGGTTGGGAGTGGAGAGATTTACCGCTTCGCAGCTCCTACGTTTATCGACTGCACCGGAGATGGTTGGTTAGGGTTCTGGGCTGGAGCTGAGTATGCTTACGGTCGCGAATCGAAAAACAAGTTCAACGAAGGCTGGGATAAATACGGGGAGCTTTGGAGTCCGTCCAAGCCTGACAATCGCGTGATGGGTTCAAGTGTGATGTGGACTGCCAAGCCAGAAACGTACGCCAGTGGTTTTCCTGAAGTTCCTTGGGCACTGCCGGTTGCCAAGACTTACACATCGGTTGATAGTGAATGGTTCTGGGAATTCAGTAGTGATGATCTGCACCAAATCGATGACGGTGAAAAAATCCGCGATCATATGTTTCGAGCGATTTACGGAACCTTTTATAACACTAAGCAAGATCCTTCGCACGCTACACTAAAAATGACTTGGGTCGCTCACATTCTTGGCAAACGTGAATCACGACGACTCGTGGGTGATTACGTTTACACGATGAATGATGCGATCAAGAAGCGTCAGTTTAAGGATACGGTCGTCGAAGAGACACGTGCCGTAGATGTTCATTATCAAAAATCGCTTAAGGGTTATATTGTAGATTTCATTTCGGAAGCTATGTTCTGGAGACTCCAGCCCGAGGATAGTCTCTATTACTTGCCGTTTAGAACGCTGTATTCAAAAAATATAGACAATATGATGATGGCAGGTCGCTGTTTCAGTTGTTCACATATCGGTCTGGGTGGACCGCGGGTACAGAATACGACTGGGCAGATGGGGATTGCGACTGGGTATGCGGCGGCCCTTTGCAAGAAGTATGATGCTCAACCACGCGACATCTATAAAAAGCACATCAAGGAACTGAGAAAGATGGTTGGCTATGATGACATGGTTGCTTAATCGTAATCCATGATCTCGAAGATCGTTAACTACAGTCTGCTTCTCAATTTTCTCGTCCTTGCGATTACAGGGACCACGCGGTTCTTCGTGCCGTTTTCGCTTTCGCTCAGTCGGCTACATATTCTGACAGGATTCTGCCTGGCGATTCTCGTTGCGCTTCACTTGAAGGGGAAAGGACGTTATTATCTCAAGATAATTTCGCAGAAGTCAGAGAAAGCGAAAAAGCCCTCGTCAGGATTCTTGTTGGGACTGACTGCTGCCTGGCTATTATTTTGGGTGGTTGCATGGAAGGGGTGGCCAGTCGCTGAACAGCTAATCAATCTGGGTTACGAAGCTCGGAACCGCGCGCATATATTCCGTCCGTCTCCCGATGTTGCGCGTCGGAGCGAGGGAGCTATTATTGAAGTTGCCAAGCGAACTGAGGAGGATACTCGTCTGTGGATTGATCTGGAGTGGACGGAAGACTTTGGTGATTCAGAACCACCGGTAATCGCGATCTGGGCAGAAAGTAAGAATGGCACACTCATTGAAACCGTATTTCTAAGCGAGGAGTTGAGTTTTGCCGACGAAGTTCCCTGGGGAATCAATGAGACCAATACCCGTCGAAAATACATTCTCCCGATTTGGCGTCACCGATACTCGATAGTGAGTGGAATCAATCCGGATGGCGAAATTGACCTGACATCGGGTGCTACACCCAAACATGAGTTTACGCTTAGCACGAACCTTCAGTCGAAAGATGAGCCCTTCACGCTTTATGCGGAGATCAACCGGTCGGCTGACCCGAATGAGGTTTGGGAAGACCAACCCTCTGTTATCTATGCGGTTCGACTGAACCCTACCGATATACAGTCTTACTACCTCTTGAAACTGATTGGGCATGCGGGAGGAGATTCGACAACCGACGGGATGCTCAATTATGATTTAAGTAGTCTGACTAGCTCCAAGAAACTTGTTGAGCGTATCCTGGTGAAAGTTGATTGGCTTGCCTTGGAGAAAGAGGTCGAAGAATGAACCTGGGCCGTTGGATGGGTGTTGTTATAGCTCTAGTAGTTGCATCCATTGTGTTGGCATACCTTTCGTTAAAGCGCTGGACTCATCTAACGGGTTCGACGATGGGTACGACTTATCAGATTCATTTTGAGCACAACGGATATGTTGGGTTAAGCGGCCTTGAGCGAGACATCGAAGTTTTACTCCAATCAATTAATCAAGAGCTTTCTACGTGGAATAAAGACTCTTGGATCAGTGAATTTAATAATTCAGCAGTCGGCGTAGAGGTAGCGGTACCAGATCATGTCTGGAAGGTATTGCAATGTAGTTTGGTAATCGCCGAAGCGAGTGGAGGAGCTTTCAATCCCGCGAGTCTTGGGTTAACAGAACTTTGGGGATTCGGGGCCCAGAAAATCGAAGTGAGGGACCTGCCATCGTTGGCAACGATTCAGGAGACCGTACGACAGTCCGATATCGGGAACCTATCTCTGAATGAAGCAAATCAGAGTCTTAAGAAATTGAGTTCAGGTTTACAGATGGATACCTCGGCACTGACGAAGGGGTATGCCGTCGATCAGATCGCTGCGATTCTCGAGCGAAGTGATCTGCAGAACTTTTCGATCGAGATTGGAGGTGAAGTACGTGTATCAGGAAAAGATCCGAATGATCGAGCTTGGGAGGTGCGCTTGCAAGTGCCTGTGGGTTATCCTCATTCTGCCCCCGTTGTTGTACTCGATCAGCAGTCCATTGCTACGAGTGGCGGTGGTCAGAATTACATTCAAATCGAAGATGCTTTGTATACGCACATAATCGATCCGCGTACCGGATATCCTATAACGAGGGATCAGTCTCTCTTTAGTGTGTCCGTTATTTCGCCCGCTTGTATGATTTCTGATGCCTTGGCAACTGCCTGTTTTGTGTTAGGGGTTGAGGGGAGCGAAGTGCTTATGAGGGAATTCCCGAATTGCGAAGTGCGTTTTATTCTGCACGAAAGAACCCCGAGTCATCTTGTTCGAAATCGATGAAGCGATATGTAATATTTCCGTGTTTGGTGAGTCTCTGTTGTCTGGCTTTTTTGCTTACCCAGACTTCGGCGGTTCCGTTCGACCTTACGTCACCGGTGATGACCGATGAGGATCCCGGACCGGGTAAGCGAGTACTACAAACGCCGCCCGAGTATGAAGGAACCGATGTGTATCATGCTTTGTATCTTCCGGTCGATTGGAAGCCTGGCGGAACATATCCGGTAATCGTGGAGTATACCGGCAATTATTTTCCCCCTTCAAATTCTTCAGGTGAGGTGAAAGATGCCAACTTGGGTTATGGCATGAGTGGAGGTCGAGGATTCATCTGGGTAGCCATGCCATACATCGAAACAGGGGGACAGGAAAATGCAATTACCTGGTGGGGAGACAT
>CALGUT010000627.1 GCA_937920335.1 uncultured Opitutales bacterium | reverse complement strand
GTGTTAATCGCTGCTGTATTTAGGCTAATCTTGTCAGCACCGGAATTGAGCATTGCTCGGATATCATCGGTATTTCTAAGTCCTCCGCCAACCGTCAGTGGCATAAAGCACTGCTCAGCGGTTTGGGAGACCACATCGTGCATGATGTTGCGTTCGTCGCTGGAAGCTGTAATATCTAGAAAGACTAATTCGTCAGCCCCTTGCGCCTCGTAGGCCTTCGCGCAATCCACAGGATCTCCAGCATCTCTGAGCTCTTTAAATTTGACTCCCTTGACAACGCGACCGTCTGTCACATCCAGGCAGGGGATGATACGCGAGGACAACATCGTCTTTTAGATCTATCCGTCTACGCGTGCCAAGTCTGGCTCGAAAGCAACGGTCAGTCGGTACTGTTGTCCGGGACGCATGTTTAGGGGGTAATCGCGAGTCAACGTCTGGAGGTAGTGAATCTTTCCGTAGAGCGTTTTATACCTGGGGTCATCAGTTACGACCTCTGTTTCTGACCACTGAGCTTGAAAGTCGTCTTTGAGAACGGTGCAACGAAGCCCTTCTTGTCCTAACGTAAATGTGTTTCCGACGCGGTGGACCGAGTGAGGTGAAGCAATAACGAGCATGTAGCGCATACGCTCCATGCTCACGGGTTGCTTCACCATGAATATGAAATCGGCAGTGATCTTTCCACCACTGAAAGACCAATTCACTTTGCAGCTTCCGAGGCCCGGTACAATTTCCTGATTCGTATCGATTAGATCGGGTTGTTCGTAACGGAAATAGATGGATTTTCGTAGACCCATGCCTGTTGTGCATCGTTTCCCGTAGTAACTAGGGATCACATAGCGATCGCCGAACTTAAGTTCGGGGATCATCACTGGAAGTTGAAGATTCACGGGCCAGTCAAAAATTCCGGGACTGTGCGGGAACGCCAGCGAGTCCGACGTATTCTGCTGATCAGTGTGGGTTAGTGGAATGTTTATGTGCAGACCGGTCTCAGCATTGCGGTAGATGAACAGGCCTTGCTCCTTGCGCGAAGACTTGTCGAATATTACGAAACGTCCGGTATTTCTTGGCTTGAATGCGTCTGGGTTTACCGGTGCATTGATGGTTTTTGCCAAGCGTGCCCACTGGCTTAAATAGCGAGCACCGTCGAAATCCGCCATGCGAGTCGTGTGTGCTGGTGTAGTTTCTCGCTCGGCATCTCGGATGATTAGATTCCCATTTTCCTGATCCAGATAAGTTAGGTAAAAAAAGTAAAACAACCGGCGCAGTAAATCAAAGTACTGAATCTGTTTCTCGGGGGCGATCCAATTGTCGCGGAAAGCTTGCAAAATGAGACTGATACAATGCATCTGTCCATAGGCTCCTCCACCGCGACCGAATGACCAACCAAGACCGTCTTCGCGAACGAGATCAGGTAGCAGGCGAAGGTATTTTTCCGCATGAGTTCTAAGACTTGGAAGCTTGCGGTCACGTAAGTGAATATTTGCGTGTAGCTGCAGTGCCTGGCGAATGAAAATAAAGGAAAGAACACCATAGATGTTGAAGACTCCCTTCCCGTCTTCACTGTCATCATGGAAGTTTCCGGTACTCTTTTCGTCAATACGCTCCAGAAAACGGTCAATCAGTTTGCCGGTTTCGTCTTTCTTGGAGAGGCCCATACTAAAGCGGGCAACGGCTTTGGAAACGTTGAATGCCTGCCAGTGGTTATCATGATCCGAGCGGGCGAGTAGCAAACGGTCTAGACGCTCACGCGTTTCATCAACCAGGCGTTCCCATACTGGATTTCTGTCTTTAGCAGGACCAAAGGAAAGTAGTCCCAAAGCAGCGTAGGCGACTCCGTTCTCTGAAACTGGGTCAGTAAATGTCTGTGCGGTTATACAGCGGGCAGCAAGATCGATCAAATCATGACCTTCAAGTTCTGTTTCACCGGTTGCTCTATAGAATTCGCCGATGGCCAATGCTGCATGTCCGGGTTCATCGAACCGCTTTTCTTCTCCCTCGGTGGGAGTAATTGTTCCGTCCTGGTTAATGGAGGCGAGATTGTGTCCCAACATGGAACGAGCCATCTCAGTGCATTGCTCAGCAAATTGTTGCATCTATAGTCTTATCAGCCGTGTTTTGTGAAAATCTGGTATGAGGAAATCATACACTCTGTATGTCAACGACTTATTAGCGATAAGAACGCCTCATTCGTGGTTGTTTTAGAAAGCCGCGTCAACATGGTCTCAGCGGCGTCTTCTATTCGTAGCGGAGCGAGCGCTCTGCGGAAGAAATGAATGGTCTCCAATTTCTTCGGATCTATCAAAAGTTCTTCTTTTCGGGTGCCGGAAGAATTGATGTTCATCGCAGGCCAGAGGCGAAGCTCTGCCACCTTACGATCGAGTACCATTTCCATGTTTCCGGTTCCCTTGAACTCCTGAAAAATAAGATCGTCCATACGGCTTCCGGTTTCGATCAGCGCCGAAGCGATAATGGTTAAGCTGCCACCCTCTTCCGTGTTTCGGGCAGCGGAAAACAGCTGGCGAGGTTTCTCCAGAGCCCGAATATCGAGTCCACCGGTCATGGTGCGACCACTACCACCTTTTGCTGAGTTATAGGCTCGGCTAAGGCGCGTGAGTGAATCCATACAAATGACTACGTCTTTTCCTACCTCTACGAGGCACTTCGCTCGTTCGATCGCCAATTCTGCGATCTTGATGTGGTTCTCAGTGGGTTCATCGTTTGAAGACGCAAATATCTCTGCATCGACAGAGCGCTTCATGTCGGTAACTTCTTCCGGACGTTCGTCTACGAGAAGCATCATGACATGGCATTCCGGGTGATTCTCTAAGACACCGAGTGCGATATCCTGAAGGAGTGTAGTTTTACCGGTTCTTGGTGGGGCTACAATAAGACCTCTTTGGCCCTTACCGATAGGACAAAAAAGATCGATGCATCGCAGCGTCATCTTTTGCTCTTTGGTCTCGAGAATGAGCTGCTTATCGGGAGCGACCGTTGTGAGGCTTGTAAATTGGAAGCAACGTTTCCTTTGGTCCGGTTCCAGACCATCGATAGTTTCCACGAACTTCATCTTTGGGTTTGGGAAGCGCGGGTCGGTCGAAGCAACTCCTTTCACATAACTGCCTTTACGCAGCTTGAAACGGCGAACGAGTTCGCGAGGCACGAAAGGGTCGGTTGGCTTGGGTTTACCATTGCGGGTCGGATCAAGCAATTGACCCGTCTTGTTGTTTAGTAACTCAAGTATGCCCTCAACCTCTATAGTATTAGCGGCAGGTTTATCCATGTAAGATAGTGATGATAAAAAGCTGAAAATGCCGACGTGCGACGATAGTGAACCTTAAAAAGGTAGCAGTTCTGGTCCCGGAGGAGGTTAAAAATCAGCTCATTAAGACTGTAACGAACTCTTTGATTTACCAGAAAATGGAGAATCTTGAGTGCGGCTATCCGGGTGTCAATAACACATTGAGGGGTTGGCAGGGCTAAAGTTAGGCTATTCACCGCATTTTTTTCGTGTCGTTTTTGGGAATCGATGAAAAATAATGATTATGATCAAGCCTCGTCAGGAATACGGATACGCCCAAGGATTCTCTCTCGTAGAGCTGCTTGTGGTAATCGGAATTCTGGCTTTGCTGGGTGGGCTGCTGTTTTCCATTGCAAGTGGTATATTTGGAAAGGGAGACCGCAGCCGCGCTGAATCAGAACTTCAGGCGATTTCGGTCGCCCTTGAATCGTACCGGTTACGATTCGGTGACTACCCTGATGTGAATACTCCTGCACAGTTGTTTGCTGCTCTAGATGGTAGACTGGGTCCGGACGGATCTCTGCTGGCGAAGCCGTTTCCCCCGATTCTTGAAGCAGGTGGGCTTTCTATTAGCGATTCAGATAGCCCTGAACTTATGGATCCTTGGGAGCAACCCTACAGTTATATCTACTTGGACGGTGATAGCGTTTCTAGACAGTCAGGCTATCGTATTTTTTCAGGAGGACCTGACAGAAAACACTCGGCTATGGGTGATACGGAAGATTCCGTTGATAGCGACAATTTACGGTATGATGATTGACCGTTCTCTGGTCGATCCTTTAGACACTCTACTCCATGTTAAGTAATTCGAAGTTTACTCTGGCATCTGAATCCTTCAAAATGAAACGAGGATTTACGCTTACTGAACTCTTAACTGTGATCGCCATCATCGCTATCCTGCTTGGTATATTGATTCCTGGAGTTTTGAGCATCCAGAAAAATGCGAAACGCAAGAAGACCGAGGCGCTTTTTGGCAAGGTGATCAATTCGCTCACGCTTTATCGAAAGGACCACGGGGCCTATCCGGATTTGTCCGGAACTCTAAAAGGCGGTGATATTATAGTGAATTTGAATAATGTAGATCAGTGGAGTCGGTTCACTGAGATTCTGGCGCTTAGTCAGCCCGATGGATCCGCTTTCGACAGTCCGGAAGAACGGTCTTTAATCCGTGAACAGAATCCAAAGTATCGCCGCTATTTTGATCTCCAGCTCTCAGAGTTGGAAGCGATCGCTGGGGCGGAAAGGCTGGTTGATGCGTTTGGAAATCCGCATATTTACGTCGTAATGGACGCTGATCTTGATGGCTCGATCGATCAAGGTACGCTTCCTGATTCAGTCGATAAGGATCTTAGACAACGGATTGTGGTATTCACAAAGGATGAGGGGGAAGACGATTTTCCGGAGGTTAGAAGTTGGGATTCCTTTTAGAAGCTGGGATGGCTGAAGAGGGAGAGTGGGAATTCTGGATCGATACGGGCGGTACTTTTACTGATTGTCTGGGGAAAAGTCCGGACGGAGCTTATCACCGAGCGAAGGTATTGAGTAGTAGTTCATTGCGGGCGAGTATTGTTGATTTAGGTACGCGATCTTTGGAATTGGATTTTGAGATCTGTTACCCAGATGATTTTTTCAAAGGTTTTCAGGCGTGTTTCTCAGGAATCCGAGAAACTCTGGTTGTCCAGGCCTACGAATCAAAGGGGTGTCGACTGGAGTTTTCGGATGAAGTGCCAGAGGGGCTGAGTCAGGGTGATTTGGTCGTATTGCAGTTTGGCGGTGAAGCGCCGGAGCTGGGTGCGAGAGTTTTAACGGGAACCCCTGGTGATTGTTCATTGCCAAAATCGCGGCTTCGTCTGGCTACCACAAAGGGAACGAATGCATTGTTAGAGCGCAAAGGGGCGAAAACGGTATTCCTCGTTAATAAAGGGTTAGGGGATTTGTTGAAGATCGGTAATCAGCAACGACCTGATCTGTTTGCTTTAGATATTCGTCGTCCCGAACCGCTCTACGACGACGTGATCGAAGTGAGTCTGAACTCCTGTAGCGAATTGTTAAATGCGGAGGACCTGAAAGAGAGGCTGCTGGTGCTTCGAGAGCAGGGGGTCGAAACGGCCGCGATTTGTCTTATGCACAGCTATAAAAATAGCAGCGTTGAAGTATTGTTGGAGTCGCTGGTTCTCGACTGTGGATATAAAACAGTCATTCGGTCGAGTGATTGTGCTCCGCTTATCAAGATTCTTCCTAGGGCAGAAACCACGGTCGTCGACGCTTACCTAACGCCTGTGTTGGAAAATTACTTAAATCGAATTGCGGGCGAATTTGGGGAAGACGGCCTTTCCATCATGACGAGCGCTGGAGGTCTGGTGCCCAAATCACAGTTCCGGGCAAAGGATAGCTTATTCAGTGGTCCTGCTGGAGGTTTGGTGGGTGCAGTATCGATTGGTGAGCAAGCGGGAGCATCCCGTTTGATTGGCTTCGACATGGGAGGGACAAGTACAGATGTCGCTCGTTATAATAAGCTTCTAAGTTACCAGTTTCAGACGAAGGTCGGCGAGGCGCGCATTATGGCTCGGAGCCTTAAGATTGAAACCGTAGCGGCGGGTGGCGGATCTGTATGTCAGTACGATGGAGAGCGTTTGCGGGTCGGGCCGGAGAGTGCGGGAGCCGATCCTGGTCCTGCTTGTTATGGTATGGGGGGTCCACTCACTATTACGGACGTGAATCTGTTGCTCGGGCGAATGGATGCCGATCAATTTGGTATTCCGGTCAATCTTGAAAAGAGTGAAGATCAATTAAGAAAGCTTCAGGAGACGCTCGGTGTCACAGACGAGCTTTGTGATGAATTACTCGCGGGTTTGTTGGCGATTGCGAACGAGAACATGACGGACGCGATCAAGGAAATATCCACCGGTGAAGGTTATGACCCGGTAGATTACACTCTGGTTGCATTCGGCGGTGCGGGAGGGCAGCATGCCTGTGGGGTGGCTGAGAAATTAGGGGTCGCCGAAGTATTAATACCCGGAGATGCCGGTTTGCTCAGTGCCTTCGGATTGTCGAAGGCAGTGCCTGAAGGCTTTGCCGAAAGACAATTGCTGAGTACTTACGACGCCTTTATTTCCGACGTTGACTCACTCACCGATGAGTTGGAATCCATGGCCTTAAATAAGCTAAATCCAAGGACCGAAGTTCTGCACGCTTGTATAGAAGGATCGTTAGTATGCGCCTAATTGGACAGGAAGCATCAATCGATGTTGATTGGGTTTCGGATTCCGATCCACAAAAGTTGTTTTTGGAGCGTTACTCGTCGATATTCGGATACCTACCGGATCCAAATCTGATAGAGGTTGTGAGCTACCGGGTGGTGGTTTCTCCGCCAACGCCAACGCAGGAAATGGAGAGTTTTCCTGCCGGTGTATTAATCGGAGAGTCATTTAAGTGTATCAATTCATTCAGTGGTGGTGCGTGGCGGGAGACCAACGTATACAAGATGGACGATTTGGAGCCCGGTGTCCAAGTGATTGGGCCTGCGATTATTCAAGATCCATTCAGCACCTTGTTTGTCGATGTTGGTTGGGTCGCTAGCTTGGGATCCTTGGGGACATTGCGGCTTAGAGCAAGGGACGATCAAAGGGTTCGAGTGAAGAATACCCGGGAGGTTGAGATCGAACTGTTCTCAAATCGCTTCCAGACTCTGGTTGACGGAATGGGGATAAGGCTCATGCGAACAGCGCTTTCGACAAACGTCAAAGACCGGCTCGATTTTTCCTGCGGACTGTTGGATGCAGACGGATGCCTGGTCGTAAACGCGCCTCACATTCCGGTTCATTTGGGAGCGTTGGGGATGTGTGTGCGTAAGGTGAGTGAAACGCATACCTGGCTGCCAGGGGAAATGGTCGTGACGAATCACCCGGGAGTTGGTGGATCTCATCTGCCGGATGTAACCATTATTTGTCCCATATTTTCGGGTACGAATATATTAATCGGATTTCTCGTAAACCGAGCGCATCACGCTGAGATGGGGGGTATTGCTCCTGGTTCTATGCCTCCTGCGGCCTGTTCGCTTGCTGAAGAGGGCGTGGTGATTCCTCCAACCGTCATCATGAGTGATGGTATTTTGAATCTGGATGCGATCGAGGTCCTTCTGAGTGAAGGGGTCTATCCTTCCCGAAGAATCGCTGAGAACTTAGCTGATTTGAAGGCGCAAGTAGCTGCGAATATCAAAGGTCAGCAAGATTTTAATCAATTGATAAAAGAGTGTGGGAGTGGGCTCGTTTGTGGTTTTATGAAGGCCATTCAGGATCGAGCGGAAGTAAGTTTGCGCCGCAAGTTGAGCGAATTTAAGGATGGGCGTTATCGCGCGATTCAGCACTTGGATGACGGAACGCCGTTGCAGGTAGATGCTGTGATTGACGGAGATTCGATGACTCTGCAATTCGGCGACGGAGGTGGTGTGCATCCTAATAACTTTAATGCGACTCCTGGTATCGTCTATAGTGCGGTGATCTACTTTCTTCGCGTTTGGCTGAACGAAGCCATGCCGCTCAACGAGGGTTTGCTTCGTCCTGTAACGATAGGGTTGCCGATCGGATTACTGAACCCTCCATTCGATAGAGATCCCAGGAAATGTCCGCCGGTTGTAGCGGGAAACGTAGAGACCAGCCAACGACTGGTAGATACGTTGTTCTTGGCCTTTGAAGTCGCAGCTTGTAGCCAAGGGACGATGAATAATCTGATCTTTGGTAACGAGTGTGTGAGCTTTTATGAGACCATTGCAGGGGGCGCTGGTGCTGGGGAAGGATTTGATGGTGCGAGTGGTGTCCACGTGCACATGACGAATACCGGAATCACTGATCCCGAACTTCTTGAATATAAGTTTCCGGTCAAACTCAGGGAGTTTTCTATCCGCAAGGGTTCTGGAGGCGAAGGTCTTTTTCGAGGGGGTGACGGTGTGATCCGAGAATTAGAATTTACCGAGTCCGTATCTCTTTCATTGCTGACTCAACATCGGATAGAAACGCCTTACGGATTGCATGGAGGGGCTCCTGGGAAGATCGGGGAGCAGTGGTTGATGTTAGGAGACGGGTCTACAAGAAGACTTCAACCAACGGATAGTCTTCTCGTAGAGGCAGGGGAACGACTGCGGATACTGACACCAGGTGGTGGTGGCTGGGGGTTTCCAGGTAGCCGCTGATCGACTTAGATGTAAAGGGAGAAGGTTGAGTGGACATCTGTGGTTCGACTGATCTAAACTGCTTGATAGTGCATTGCCAATTGTTTGATTAAGAAGGTCGTGAAGTATGGCAATTGTTTGCGGTAGGGGCGAAGTTCGCTTAGTATATTCGCCAAAGTAATATCGGTATGAAAGTGTCTTCTTTAAATTGGAAAGAAACCAACAAACAAAAGGTTGTTAGTGCTGAAAAAGCTATTGGCTTTATCAAGCCGGGACGCCGAGTTTTTATCGGTTCGGGTGCCGGAGAGCCGCTTGATCTTGTTGAAGCGTTGTCTGCTCATACTGGTTTATCAGACACTGAAATTATTCATATACTAACTCTTGGAGTGGCTCCGTATACGGACCAGAAACTAGGGGAACGGTTTCGCCACAATGCATACTTTATCGGACCTAATGTTCGGGATGCGGTTTCTGAGGGGCGTGCAGACTATACGCCGATTTTTCTTTCAGAGATTCCGAGGCTGTTTCGCAATAGAAGAGTCGTGATCGATTTCGCATTGATTGCGGTTAGCGAGCCGGATGCTCACAGCTATTGCAGCCATGGTGTCTCAACGGACATCGTTAAATCAGCGGCTGAGTCTGCGAAAGTAGTCATCGCTGAAATTAGTCCTCACATGCCGCGGACATTAGGCGACTGTTTTATCCATGTGGATGATATAGACTTTCTAGTACCGAGTGAACGGGAAGTGATGGAGGCTCCTCAAGGCGCGCCCGATGAGCTCTCTAAGCGAATCGGGAGGCATATTTCAAGTCTAGTGGAGGATGGCTCTACGCTTCAATTGGGCATCGGTAAAATACCGGATGCGGTCTTGTATTACCTGGCGGATTCTGGGCAGAAGAATCTTGGGATTCATACCGAGATGTTTAGCGATGGAGTCATTCCACTTATCGAAAAAGGCATAATCAACAATCGGGCCAAGTCCATCCATCGGGGGAAGATTGTGGCCAGCTTCGTTATGGGAAGTCGTAAACTCTATGACTTTATCGACAACAATCCGCTTATCGAGTTTCATCCGACTGAATACACAAATGATCCGTTTATAATCGCTCAGAACAGCAAGATGATAGCGGTGGATTCAACTTTGAAGTGCAAGAGAGCGATGTAAAGGTGAGTTAGGTGC
>CALGUT010000626.1 GCA_937920335.1 uncultured Opitutales bacterium | reverse complement strand
CCTTTACCCATGTCGCAAGCCAAGTGAGACGCGCTGGCCGCATTCCCGCCATTTCCACATAAAAACAACTGCTTGTCGCTGCTATGAGCCTCTTCGACGATGCCAATAAAAGCATTGATATCCTTAATAGGAAGCGACCGTATAAGTCGCACTTCCGCATCTATATAATTGTTAATCCAATCTTCGCTAGTCATTGTAATTTTTTTAAAGAATAAGGTTTTTTAGGAAATTAATAGAGTAAGAAAAAGAATCGAAAGTCGAGCAGAGCACTGAAGCAAATATACTCAAAACGCCTGTTAGTTGTTAGATTCATAATTGGCGTTGATACGTGGAAAATTGGCACCCATTTCCCATAAGCTTGTGTTAAGCTCAGCGCGCATTTCTTTAACAATCGCCTCGCGATCCTCTGCTAGATTGTTAGATTCGCTGGGATCTTCCGAAAGATTGTATAATTCAAATCTAAGCCCCTCCGGCGTGTAATACTGCAAGAGCTTCAGGTCTCCTTTTCTGAGAGCAGAAACAGGAGTCGTCCCTGAGTAGTAGTGAGGATAATGAAAAACCAATGACCGCGACTTTCCATTATTGAAATTCTTTTTGTAGAGCAATGGTTTCAGAGATGCGCCATCGGATTCGGGATGATCCAATCCGGCCAAATCTATAAGGGTAGGCAGGATATCGGTTGTGGTGACGGGAACATCCACCTTGCTTGCGTCTTTAATACCTGGAACACGCATGAACCAAGGAATACGAATCCCTCCTTCATAAAGGGTACCCTTACCTGCACGAAGCGGAGCGTTGTTATTGACGGTTTCTCCATCCCATTTTCCGGTATACCCTCCGTTGTCCGAAACAAAAATTACCACGGTATTTTTGTCTTTCCCGGATTGCTCAAGCCAACCGAGTATTCGGCCAACCCCGTCATCAAGTGACTTAACCATGGCGGCGTATCCAGGATTTCGATGCCGATTGTCAGGACCAATACGGGAAGCAAAGTCTTCCACGTATTCTGCTTTTCCGTCAATCGGTACGTGAGGGATGAAGTAGCAAAGATTAAGGAAGAAGGGTGTGTCGCCCGCGTTCTTCATTAGTTTGATCGCTTCGGTGGTAAGCCGGTCAGGCAGGTATTCCCCTTCTTTCGATCCATGCAGGTCGGGAACATAACGCATCTCATTGTAAACCACACCTTTATAGGGAGCGAAAAAGGTGGGTGGAGCTCCCCAATGATGCCCACCTATATTGACATCGAAGCCGTGAACTTCAGGAAAGGAACTGGCTTCTCCCAGATGCCATTTGCCGACGTGGAAGGTGTGGTAGCCGGCGTCTTTGAATCGTTCTGCCAAAGTGATTTCCTCCAACGGAAGATTGCCTTCACTGTCGGCAGGAATCATGGGCTTATCAAGCTTGGGTCCCCGCAGGGCATGCTCACTCCAGATGGTCATGTGAAGACGGGCTGGGTTCTTGCCGGTCATTATGGAGGCTCGGGTGGGAGTGCAGATCGGTGCGGCAGCATAGGCGCTGGTAAACTCGATTCCCGACGCGGCGAAACCATCCAAGTGTGGCGTTTCGTGCAAATCAGAACCGTGAGTTTTCAAATCGTGCGCGCCCAAGTCGTCTGCAACGATGAGCACGATGTTAAGCGGGCTAGCTCCTTGTGCCTGTGCCAGGAATCCGGATACGCATAAAAAGCTTATTACTGAAAGGAAGGATTTTATCTTCATAGGTATTTTTGAAAATCGATTATCTTGAGAAATTGTGATCCGCAATGCGGTAACTTACAGGCTTTAGGAATAAGCCAAGATTCTGTGCGTTTACCAGGTTCATATTTTTCGCAGCATAACCGACTTAATATCAGCCATTTCTTTGCCTGTTTTACTCTTCACTCGTAATTGTAAAAGGTGCTTCCCTTTCTCTAGCGCAAGCGTCCCTGCCTCCCATTCTTTCCATTCACGAGACAAATACCATCCAGGTTCCTTAGCGCCTTGCTCTGCGGCAGGATGGGGTGCGGACACCCACGGCTCTTCGATTTCGATATCGAGGCTGTTTTCTTCGGCAACCAACTGGAATACCGATCCCACAGAGGTCATATCGCAGGCATATTGAATGGATACCTCATAGGATCCTGCTTCGACCACATCAATGGGACATTCGGCGTAGGCCGTTTCGTCCGTCCAATCCTGAATCCACTGATTCGACCACCCGCGGGGCAAACAATAATCGATCCCTTCTCCAGTATCCGGCACCACTTGCCACTCATGCGCATTCAAGGTGACACGTGGCCATTCATTGTGCCCGACTTCAATCGGCAGACGCTGAGGCGATTCTATAATAGCATCGGCTTCCCATTTTAGGTAGTCCGCCAGCAAGGCGTCGTGGATCTCCGGCTTCTGTTCTATCAGATTGTTCTCCTGCCCGGGATCTTCGAACATGTCATGTAAAGTCGTTGCGGTGGCGCGGTATCGATCCGAGCGAACTGCCCAACCATAAATGAGCCGCCAAGTGTAGTGATTTCTCTTTGGCAAAGAGAAGTCACTTGCCCCCAATAGCAGCGGCGAAATATCGACGCCATCGAGCGGCTTCGTCATGTCGCTGGTCAAAGGGATTCCGGCCAAACGAGAAAGCGTGGGAAGCAGATCAATGTGTGCTACATTCGGTTTCACGACGGTTCCGGGCTCAATCATTCCCGGCCAGCGAACGAAAAGAGGAACCCGAACGCCTCCCTCATGAAGACTTCCTTTAATGCCCAACATTCCATCATTGTAGCGGTGTCCATTTGGCCCGTTGTCTGACAGATAAAGGACGATCGTATCGTCGTCCACGTCCAACTCTTTCAGCAGCGCCATCAGCCTTCCCACATTCGCATCGATGTTTTCGCACAGCGCATACATCGCACGATCAAAGTAGCTCTCCACCCGGGTATTATGCAGCCATCGCTTCCAGTCATCCGCTGGCACGCTTGCAGGAGTATGAGGCGTGTTGAAAGGCACATAACAGAAGAAGGGCTGATTTTTTTCGGTGTTTTCGCGGATAAACTTCTCGGCGTGGTCCGTGATGACATCCGCAATGAAGCCCTGCGTCGGATACTCCTCTCCGTTTCTCTCGAGAACCGGATCGTAGTAGTCGTTCCAGTGCCCCGCACAGAACCCGACAAA
>CALGUT010000625.1 GCA_937920335.1 uncultured Opitutales bacterium | reverse complement strand
CATCGATTTCTACGATGATTCCAGCGGCGGTTACGAGGCAACCCGAACTGACTCAGAGGCCAACCAATTCGGGACTGTTACAACCTATCAATGGATAGCTACAAGCGAAGAAACGCGGGTTGATTTGATATACGACTCGATACAACCCATGCAGGTTTACCTGACGCCACAGCCAACCGGAGCCACCACAACGGGTACTGCTAAGATTCACTATCCACAGGGAGGAGTTGTCCAAGACGCTACGTTTGAATATATCGTAGACGGCGGGTCCAGCCGACCAGAATTCAGTGACCAGAACGGCACTCAGTTGACTCTAAATTTCCAAAATGAAACATTTAGCAAAGTGACTATCGACATCTTTGCAGAGTTTGTAGCGACTTGGTCATTCACACGCCCCGAATTCCCTGATGCCAGACCCACAGGCGACGTGTTATCCTATCAGTGGTTTGTTGATCAATCTCCAAACACAGACCTCATTTTCATAACATTCGATCGCTTACCACCGATTCAGGTCACGCTCGATAAGACCACCGAAATGGCTGAAGTTCTTTTCACAGAAACCGGCTCAGTAAGCACCATTTCCTACTCCCTAGGAGTTTCTGAAGAGGCACCACCGTCCATCAACAAAACAGGAACACGTTTGATCGTAGACCTGGATACACCTACGATCGATACGATACAAATCGACTTAATTGATAGCTCAACAGGAACCTGGCTAAGAACCGTACCCAATGATGGAGGAACTGACACGGGTAACGTGAATAGCTACACTTGGCGGACATACGAAAATGAATTCGACCAGGTAATCGTGATCTACGACTTCTTTCTCGATACCCAGTTGTTCTTGAGCTACAATAACGCCACAAGCGGAACCGTAACCGCCTATTTCCTAACTGGTGGTAACTTCGAAACCGGAACCTTTACAATCGAGTAGCATAAACGACGCGTCGCCACGGTCGATTCTAACTTAGAATGACTAACCTAAACGCGCTTAACTCTAGCGTTGATTAATCTTCGGCCTTTACCCGAGCAAAGAAGGGATAGGATTCTATTACACTATCTGAAACCAGCACGAGTGAGGTTTCTGAATCGGTTGTAACTGTCATACTCAAAGGTTCCCAGTCTTTCATATTAGATGATTGTTCAACTGTGAACGTCACATCATCAGACTTTTCGAAACGGCTGATAGTGATAATCGCTTTCCCGGCTTGATCGAAAGCTAACTCTGGTGGCGCAGGAGCAGAATCTCCGCTATTCGGCAAACTACCCACAGCCCACTCGAGTAGGTTTTTCGCCCAGTCACCATCCGGATTCTCCGAGGCATCTGCATCATCCCCTTGAAAATACTGATCGATCCAAGCGTCAAAACCAGCAAGCACTTCATCGGCGGCTTCAACCAACCCAGATTGACGAATTGAACCCCCGTCACCGACGATGATGAATGAGCTATTGAAGTAGTGTACATCATTCCCAGCTTGCACCAAACCACCGCCTACGGATCTCCAAATCTTTCCATTGCTTGACACCAGATTTATCAACGCACTCCCATTATCAAGATCCTTGCCAATCGCGTAATAAACACCACCTCCAAAAGCGAAAGATTCCACTTGGTTCGTATTACCTTGTTCCAGCGACTGCCAGGAAAGGCCTCCGATTTCCGAAAAGGCAGTTCGAGAAAAAAATCCACTCCCTACGAAAAACCCATTGTAGAAATCCACGGCATCCAACCCCCACCAAGGCATCAGATCACTGTTATCTTTCAGGTCTTCCCAATTTATCCCGTCGGTAGTTCGAAATAATAGCAATTCCTGGCCTGCTCCGTTGTTTCTACCGCCCACGACAAACACGCCATTCCCATAGGCGATGCCGCCAAGAGTATCGTCGGCAACCAAGCCAATATCCACCTGGGTCCAATCGCCATCATCGATACGAATAAAGACGCCTCCATCAGCACCCACAGCAATGACCTTGGAGCCATCCGCATTGCTGGCGACATCTTTAAAACCGACTGGAAATCCTGGCGAAGAGGCTACGGGTTCTATGAGTTCACGGGACCAACTGGCCCCATCTGGGGAGGATAGAAGCGTATATTGACCTACCCCCGAGGCGAACTCGGCACCTGCTGCAATAAACTCACTACCAGTCCAACAAATGCCTTCAATTATCATATTTCCTAAAAAACCCAAACCGGTAGGAGAAACATCTTCCCAAGTCGTCCCGTCAGCAGACCTAAGAATAACCCCACGACCACCTGCCACCACATGGCTCACATTCGAAGCGAGAGAAAGTAAGTTACTCCCCGTATTGCTACTACGGGTAGTCCACGTATTCACCGGATCATCAATGGTAATTTGAGCGGATTGCGTCATAGTCCCCCCCTTCATATCACTGACAGTCACGGTTACGGAGTATGTTCCTCCAACCGTAAACGTAGCGTTGATCGCACTGGAGCTAGAGTAGACATCACCGTTTCCGAGATCCCAAGCATACACTAAGTCGTCACCATCAAGATCATCACCTGACGCGGACAG
>CALGUT010000624.1 GCA_937920335.1 uncultured Opitutales bacterium | reverse complement strand
CGTTTCGAAGACGAAAGACCCCAAGATCCGATCCGGTCCCGCCGATGGCGGCATGGATTTCTTCGAACTTCGATTCAGGATACTGTGTTTGAAACCACTCCCGTGACTGAACCCGCCAGCCAGGAGCATCGGTAATGCTGCCGCCGAGGTAGGCAATCTTAACGGTCTCACCTGCTTCGACCTTACCACGGAAATTCGGCAAGCCGGAGCGCGGGTGACATTCGACCGCTTCGCGTAGTGGGTAGTCTTCCGCGTTCGGTCTTTGCGTCACTTGGAATATGATTCCGATTACGGCGACGAGCAGTAGTGCAGAAAGAAGTAAGCTGGAGGGAGATTTTAGGTTGAGATTCAATTGGTTTCTTACGGTAGAAGTATTACTCGGTACTTAGTTTCGAGGATTGTGCGTCATAGACTCAAATCAATAGTCACGCTACATGGGCTTAAGTATGAACACTGACACTCTAGATTCCTCCTTCAATGAAACCACAAACCCAAGAAAAATGACGTCGACCCGTAGATACTGGTCGAGGATTTCTTTCATTGAAGGCGCGTCTTGTCGGAATCCGATAGAACTATTAAAATGAACTGTGTTGATTATGAAACGTGGAACGTCGAGAGCGATCGAGTGGGTTAGTTGGTGTGCTGTTGCGGTCTGATTTTCGTGATCGAGTTCTTGCGTCCTTGACTCGATTGGCGTCTGCTCGCCTGGGTGAAGTCGCATAGCAGTCGTTTGGGGGAAACTCCGGTTCTGAAGTTGATCGGACAGATGTCTGCACCGTCGGTGGTGAGCATGCTGGTGATTGCGGCTTACAATATGGTCGATACGATTTTTGTGGGCCGCTACGTCGGTCCTGAAGGTCTGGCGGCATTGGCTTCGAATATCCCGGTCATTTTTTTGATGATGGGATTTTCACTGTTCGTCGGGGTCGGTGGAAGCACGGCAATTTCCCGGGCGTTGGGTGCGGGAGATAAGGACAAGGCTCAGGTGGTTTTCGGAACGATGATCTTCATGGTGGTCGTTTTGTCAGTCGCCTCCTACGTCGTTTATGCAACTGGAACGGAGTGGTTGTTGCGCTTGCTGGGGACGAGCGAGCTGCACGTCGAGCCAGCGTCTCAGTACCTGGAAGTTCTGCTGCTTGGCGGGCCCCTTTCGATCTTCTCGGTGGTGATGAATAACCTGGTGCGGTCTGAGGGGAATGCGCGAACGGCGATGGTGTCGATGGTGACGGGCGCCTTGGTGAATGTGGCGCTGGATCCCTTGTTTATCCATACGCTGGGATGGGGCATTCGTGGAGCTGCCTGGGCAACCGTGGTTGCGAACGGGGTGACGACTGCGATTATGGTTTGGTACCTCTTGGCTGGGCGAAGCTCGCTGGTGTTACGCCCCAGTAACATTCGTTTCAACGTTCAAGCGGCCAGAGAAATTTCCGGCGTTGGGATGTCGACCTTTCTTATGCATTCAAGTGCCTCGATTATCCAAAGCCTGGTGATCCGAAAGTTGGTGGAGTATGGTGGTGAATCGACGGTGTCGGCGTATGCGATGTGTAATCGGACGATGATGTTTTTGTTTATGCCTATCTTTGGCGTCCAGGCAGGGGTATTACCGATTATCGGGTATAACTTCGGCGCGAAGTTTATGGCGCGGGTGCGACATACGGTGTTTGCTAGTATCGGGCTTTGCACGGCCTACCTGGTGGTAGCTTGGGCAATTATGCAGCTCATGCCGGAGACTATTCTGAGTATTTACACGGGTGACACGGTCTTACTCGCTGAGGGAGTGAATGCGATTAAGAAACTGACGCTGGCGTTCCCAGTAGTGGGTGCCGCAGTTATGGTCGTGGGAACCTTTCAAGCAATCGGGAAGGCTAAGTATGCGCTGTTTCTCACGGTCAACCGTACTTTCATTCTGGTGATTCCCTTGTTGTTGTGGCTACCGCCCCACTGGGGAACCAACGGCGTATGGTTAACATTCCCTATTTCGGATGGTTTGGGCATGGTGGTGACTGTAATCTTCTTTTGGAAGGTGTATAAGAACTTTCGTGATTAGAGCTGGCTAAGAGCGCCTAGCGAAAGCAGAATTAGTTGTAAGGTCTCCTCGTGTGGATCTACTCAGGAATATCTTGTTTATACTCTACTCCTAGTAAGTTATATGTCTTCTCTCTCTGTTGATTTACACAAGCTTTCGAAGTTTGTTAATCTGGCCTTGCCGGTCTTGGTGATTGGTTTCCTGTTGGCGGGAAAGTATGTGCACTTTTATTTTCATTTTTTAACGGTGGCGTTCTTGTTCCTGACTATTGCGAACGTCTTCTATCTGTTCGTGCAGGACCAGCATCCGTTGCTGAGAAACTTTGGAATCGTCGCTCAGGGGCGGTACCTCGTTGAGAGTATCGGACCTGAGTTGCGGCAGTACTTGTATTCAAGTGATACTGAGGAACGGCCCTTCAATCGGATTGAGCGATCCGAGATTTATCGTAAGGCCAAGAACATCGATTCAGCGTCCTCATTCGGATCTCAAAAGAACTTTGATACCTCAGAGATCAAATTGCGTCACTCTATGTATCCATCGAGTCATGACGATTTGATTCCCTATTCACTGACCTTTGGTGAAGAGCGTGGACTGAAAACAGCCTACACGATCACCAAGCCGATGATGATTAGTGCGATGAGTTACGGTGCCTTGGGCCAGCATGCTGTGAGGGCATTGGCTCGCGGGGCAAAGCTCGCGGGAATTGCGATGAATACGGGAGAGGGTGGTTACCCGAAATATCACCTGATGGAAGGCTGCGACCTGATATTTCAGATCGGAACGGCGAAGTTTGGCGTAAGGAATGACGAGGGTTATCTGGATGATGAAAAGCTGAGAGAACTCGCGGGCAAGGATGAGATCAAGATGATCGAAATCAAATTTTCACAAGGAGCCAAGCCGGGTAAAGGAGGTCTTCTTCCGAAGGAAAAGATTACCAGAGAGATTTCCGAGTTACGGGGTGTAGAAATGGGTAAGGATGTCGTTTCGCCACCGCATCACAAAGAGTGCACCGACAAGACCACAACCGTCGCATTTATAAAACATGTTCAGGAGGTGTCTGGACTACCCGTAGGAATCAAGTTTTGTGTGGGTTCACCCCAGCAGGTTGATGACTTGGTTCAGGAGATGGTGGATCAGGATGTGTTTCCCGATTATATTTCAGTCGATGGATCGGAGGGCGGCACCGGAGCAGCGCCCAAGTCGTTTATGGACCGGGTTGGAATGCCATTATTTCCCGCGCTTTCTTCGGTGAATCGCATCCTTTGTAAGAAGGGTGTACGTAACCGGCTGAAGCTTTTGGCTGCGGGTAAGCTGATTAACCCCGGACGTCAGATTCTCGCGTTTGCGATGGGTGCGGATGCGGTCTATTCGGCAAGAGGCTTTATGCTTTCACTGGGCTGTATTCAGGCCATGCAGTGTGGGAATAATACCTGCCCGATTGGCATAACTACCCAAGACCCGGCGCTTCAACGAGGCCTCGATATTGGCACGCGATCAGTTCGTGTAAAAAATTATGTCAATAACACGATGCATGATCTCGAAGAGCTACTTGCTGCGAGTGGGGAAAGGTCTCTCGATGATCTATCCATTGATAATTTGTTCATTCCTGAAGATAGCACCTTGGCTCCTCTGGTGCATGATAAATACATTGATTCCAAACATTAAGTGTCTGTCTCGAACCTGAAATCAATACTCTAACATCCTACACATTATGAAAATTTTATCCTGGATTCTACGCATTGTCGCCGCTGCGATTCTTGCTCAGACACTGTTCTTCAAATTCACGGGTCATCCGGATTCCGTAGCAATCTTCACGGCCATTGGAATGGAGCCTGGAGGACGAATTTTGATCGGAGTTCTGGAGTTGATTGCGGCAGTGTTACTCCTATTTCCGGGAACGGTTGCGTTTGGTGCGATCCTTTCAATGGGAGTGATGACGGGAGCGATTGTTGGTCACTTTACAGATATAGGATTCGCGGATGGGCTGTTGAGTTTATTCGTGTTGGCTCTGGTCGTGTGGATTTGTTCGGCAGCGGTACTGGTGATTCATCGTCGGCAGATTCCGATTATCCGTCAGATGTTTGCGAAATCGAAGTATTAGATTTATCTGATGCGTTTAGTAAACCGCCGTATTTTTTATTATCTATGAAAGCATCCGACCTGTTTATAAAAGCCCTTGAGAACGAAGGCGTTGAATATATTTTTGGAGTCCCTGGTGAAGAGAATCTGGATTTTCTGAATTCGTTGAAGGATTCAAAGACGATCAAACTGATCTTGACTCGACACGAACAGCCGGCCGGTTTTATGGCGGCGACCTATGGCAGGTTGACGGGCAAGGCTGGGGTGTGTCTTTCGACCTTGGGTCCGGGAGCTACGAACTTCGTTACTGCGGCGGCCTATGCTCAACTTGGCGGAATGCCGATGCTCATGATTAGTGGGAAAAAGCCCATCAAGAAGAGTAAGCAGGGGCAATTTCAGATTGTGGATATCGTTGAGATGATGAAGCCGCTGACCAAGCTGTCGAAGCAGATTGTGAACGGAGGAACGATCCCGAGTCTCGTTCGTGAATCCTTTCGCGTAGCCCAGGAGGAACGCCCCGGAGCGGTGTATCTGGAACTGCCGGAGGACATCGCGAGTGAAGACGCTGATGCGCACCTCTTTGTGCCGAGCAATAGACTTCGACCGATCGCACCGAACAGCATGATCGAGCAAGCCGCAGAAAAAATACGAACGGCAAAGCGCCCGTTGGTATTGATTGGAGCTGCTGCCAATCGGAACCGTACGTGTAGTGCAATGGCTCCGTTTTTAGATAAAAGCGGGCTCTATTGGTTTAATACCCAGATGGGGATGGGGGTGTCAGACGAGCGGCGCGATAAGTTTCTCGGAACGGCGGCGCTTTCAGATAATGACTATCTCCATTGTGCAATTGATCGTGCTGACCTAGTCTTAAATATCGGGCACGATGTGATTGAGAAGCCGCCGTTTTTCATGGAAGAAGGAGGAAAAGAAGTCATTCACATGAACTTCTTTTCTGCGAAGGTGGATGATGTCTATTTTCCTCAGCTTGAAGTAGTTGGTGACATTGCCACTTCTGTAGAGATGTTAACCGAAGCGCTGGTTCCGGGTGATGACTGGGACTTTTCTTACTACGAGCGAGTGAAGGCATCCATAGACGAACACATTCATAGTAAGAATGATGTGGGTACGTTTCCTGTGATCCCTCAGCGCTTCGTTTCCGATGTAAGGAAGGCCATGCCAAGTGATGGAATCGTAACTTTGGATAATGGAATTTATAAAGTATGGTTTGCGCGCAACTACCCGGCTCACGAGCCAAATACGCTGTTGCTTGATAATGCATTGGCGACGATGGGCGCGGGACTTCCGTCAGCCATGGGAGCGAAGATCGTAAACCCGGAAAAAAAGGTGCTCGCTGTTTGTGGTGACGGAGGATTTATGATGAATTCTCAGGAACTCGAGACAGCGGTTCGTCTGGGACTTGATCTGGTTGTTCTGATTCTCAGGGATAATGCCTACGGTATGATCAAGTGGAAACAGGCGGGCATGGGATTCGATGAATGGGGCCTTGATTACGGCAATCCCGATTTTGTGAAATACGCGGAGGCCTATGGAGCCCGCGGTATCCGGATCGATAGTACGGAAACGTTTCTCCCCATACTTAGAGAAGCTCTGGATTCGAAAGGTGTTACCATTATCGAACTTCCAGTCGATTACAGTGAGAATGAAAAAGTGTTACTGGCTGAGTTGGCTTCTAAAACCTGTTTGCTTTAGGATTTATGATTGATCAATCACTCACTGTTTATTCTCCCTATGATCTTACAGAGCTCGAATCGCTGACCTACGACACGGCAGATGACGTCGAATTTAGTCTAGCTCGCGCTGACGAGTTAGCTGCCGGGAGTCCCTTGCCGGCTTGGGAGCGAATAGAGATTCTTGAAAAGGCGGCCGAACTCTTGAAGGGCCGCATCGATGCATATGCGATGACGATCGCGCAGGAAGGCGGGAAGCCGCTGAAAGATGCGAAGGTCGAAGCGATCCGTGCTGTCAGCGGAATCAAGAATGCGATTGAGGTGCTGCAAAGCGAAGACGGAAGAACGGTTCCGATGGGTTTGAATCCCGCTTCGGCGCAGCGATTAGCCTTCACTACTCGTGAGGCTATCGGAGTTGTGGTAGCGATTAGTGCGTTTAACCATCCCTTAAACTTGATCGTTCATCAAGTAGTGCCAGCGATTGCGGTCGGTTGCCCGATCATCGTGAAGCCAGCTGCGACTACACCGTTGAGTTGTGTGCGTTTCGTAGAACTCCTTTACGAGGCGGGTCTGCCGGAGGATTGGTGTAGAGTGCTCCTTTTATCGAATGAAGACAGCGAAGCCTTGGTAACAGACCCACGAGTCGCATTTTTTAGTTTCATTGGTTCGAGTGGGGTAGGCTGGTATCTGAAGTCGAAGCTAGCGCCGGGAACGCGCTGTGCATTGGAACATGGTGGAGCTGCTCCCGTTATTGTGGAGCCGGATGCTGACCTAAATGGGGTGGTGCCAGCTTTGGTTAAGGGTGGCTATTACCATGCCGGGCAAGTGTGTGTTTCGGTCCAAAGAGTGTTGGCTCACCATTCGATTATGGGGGAGCTTCAAAAGCGATTGGTGGATGCCATTGGTGCACTAGTAACAGGCGATCCCACGTCTGAGGCAACCGATGTGGGCCCGTTGATTTTACCCCGTGAGACAGATCGGGTAGAAGAGTGGGTGAATGAAGCCCTTTCGATGGGTGCGACGGCAGTGATTGGCGGCAACCGAATTTCGGACACCTGTTTCGAACCAACGCTGTTAGTAGGCGCACCACTGGAGGCAAAAGTTTCCCAGCAGGAAATATTTGGACCCGTAGTATCTTTGACGGGATACGAAGACCTCGCGGAAGCGATTCGACTGGCAAATTCGTTACCCGTTGCGTTTCAAGCGTCGGTATTTACTCAAGATATTGACCGTGCGATGGGTGCCGCCAAAAAACTGAATGCGTCTGCGGTTATGATTAATGATCACACCGCGTTTCGTGTGGATTGGATGCCTTTTGCAGGACGTAAGTCGTCAGGCTTGGGAATTGGTGGTATCCCTTTTACGATGGAGGATATGACGCAGGAGAAGTTGATCGTGATCAAATCGCCGGCTCTTTAGTGCCTGCTCAGAAGATTAGCAGGTCTCCGTGTGAGCAAAACGACTCGCTTCACGGATGAGCTCAACCCAAAGTCTGGGTTCCATGTGAATGATTTCCACCCATTCTGTGTGTTTTAGACCACTGGGTGCGAAGTGCCTTCCCCAACCTTCAGTTACAAGGTAGTTAACCCGGTTCTTGGGCAACCGGATGATCATAGATCTGCTTTCGGCTTTTAGTGCGGCCACGATTTGGTCGTTTCCGCTCAAACACGGAAGTCCGTATACGTCGCAGCGTCGAAGCTCTTCAATTTGAAGCGCGTCGAACACTTCGGCTAGTAGGATGGAGTGCGGATCGATAGACATTCAGCGCGGAAACAAAGGCCCCCGAGACCTTTCGTCAAAGTCTATTTTGAGTGTTGCAGAATTTTTACATTCGGGGCCCCCTGAGCCTCTATTTTTTAACATTTAGCGACCAATCCCATTCCAAAAAGCTGACCTTCCAAGCTTTTGAATTCTGAGTCAGCTCTTGTCTGATCGATGGTTCCGCATGGGCGGCGATCATCCTGAGGGTATCCTGTGGGCTATTCCCAAAATCGACGGAATACCACTCATAGACTTTGGAGAGCGTTGCGGTTCTGGCTTTACGATCGAAAGAGTTGCGATGGGATAAAAACCAGCGACCTTGTTCGTCGAGTTGTTTATCCAGGTCTTCTGCTACGTAGGCCTCACTTCGAAGTTGGGGGCAGGAATTGGCTGCGCAGACTAAGGCGTAGTGAATACGTGGATCGGGCCAGTTCGGCCGGATGACTTCGTTCTCAATCTGGTTTAATGTGTAGTTCTTGTTCGCGACTGTTGCGAACGGGACATCCCAAGGGGATGAATGCCCCTTCACTTTGATGTCCATGATGCTATCAATTGGAAAGTGGTCGGCGATAAGCTTGAGGGTATAGGCATTGTACACATTGGTCCAGAACGCTACGTTTTGGTTCTGTGTCTCAAGCTCACTGCTGTCTGCAGTCGCGATCGATGACAGGTAGTCATTGAGC
>CALGUT010000623.1 GCA_937920335.1 uncultured Opitutales bacterium | reverse complement strand
AACTCAGAAATATGAAAAGAAACGTCCAAAAAGATAATGTCATAACTGTAGTTAGCTCCGCGGCTTAGATTTCGTATTCCCGGCTATCAGCTTCGTATTCCTCGACGCCATACTTCTTATCCAATCGGTTCATCACAATCCCATAGACCGCAATTATCAGCAGAAAAACGATGATTGAGCCTTGTTGAGCCATCCAAAACCCAAGAGGAAACCCCATGAAACGAAATTGATCCAACCAATCGACCGCTATTATGCTCAATCCGAATGAGGCAATAAACCAGACAGCAACTAGAACGAGCAGGACCTTAATGTTCGCCCGCCAGTAAGAGGCATGGCTGGATTCACCGGGTTTAGTAGGAGTTTCTGACATAGTAACTAGGGTAGTTTTGAATGATCGAGCGTTTCTATTTTCTTATGCCTGACAACTGTCTTTTCACAATGAAAAAAGCTGGCAGCGCTCTAAGTCTTACCTTGCATTAGACGCCTAATGCACCGCCAGCCACTAAAGATACTTCTAAACAACTATCGAAGAGATCACCCCAAGGAAGACGTAACCGAACACTTTTTCCGTTTCGTTGACACCCATACCGATTGCTTCAATCGATCGCTGGAACAGGGACACGTTACCGCATCAGCATGGATCGTGGATAAAGATGCGAAATCTGCTCTACTCGTTCATCATAAAAAGCTAGGACTATGGTTACAACCAGGGGGTCACTGTGACGGAGATCCAGATGTCGTCCGAGTCGCCAAAAAAGAGGTGCAAGAAGAAACGGGTCTGGACGATTTCGAGATTGTCGCAGATCGAATTCTTGATTTGGATATACATAAGATCCCGATATGGAAACAAACACCGGCGCATTACCACTATGATGTCCGATTTTTAATCTATGCCGATAGCCAGCAGACACTGACCGTGAGTCATGAATCCAACGATGTTCGCTGGTTCGATCTTGACGAGCTCCCAGCCGTTTCTGCGGATATTTCCGTTGTCAGACTCGCCAAAAAGTCGCTGAAGACGATTGCCTAGGCAAAAATCCTGAAACTTCAAATACTGGTAGCAGTCAGAAAAAGCTGGCTAAGATGGCCGACTACCTTATTTCGGAAGGTTCAATTTCTATAAACCGATCAGCAATATGCTTAAAAAAACCACTTCCGCGTTCGTTAGCTTACTATTGGCACTGACACTCAACGTGTCACCAGCGTTGCTTGCCCAAGACGAAGACGCAGCCCCAAAAATATCCATTTCTTTCGCCGACGATGACGAAGCAGTGGCAGAAACGCCCGCCAGTCCTGATGTAACACCCCCCACTGGAGATACTCCAACAGGTGAGACCGAAAAGAAACCAGCCCCGCAAATGACACCGGAAGAGGAGCTTTTCCTCATCTACGGATGGTTTCTCTTTCACCGAAGCCAAGTCGATCTGCTCGAACTAACCAAGGAAGAAAAACTAGCATTACTTCGAGGAGCTGCCGTCGCTATCGATCGGCGAATCATCGACGGCTGGGAAGACAGAATGCCTGAGGTAACAGCACTCATGGACGAGCGTTGGGCACCGGTTTACGAGCGTATGCAACGCGAGCGTAAAGCTCAAACCGTTGAGCTGTTCGCTGCACTTGCGAAGGAAGAAAATATCAAGAAAACCAGCACCGGTCTCTTTTACGAACTGATCAGTGAAGGCACTGGAAAGTTTCCCAACAGTGAATCAACAGTCGCTGTCGAATTTGTCGCGACCCTGATAGACGGAACCGTTTTCGAGACAACCGAGGGCCGAGAGGGTCCCATTCCGATTAGTTTGGCAAACATGGTTCCTGGTGTTCGCGAAGGACTTCAGTATGTCCGTGAAGGCGGTATCATCAAGCTCTGGGTCCCAGCGTCCCTCGGCTTTGGAAGCGAAGAGCGTCCTGGAATACCAGCCGATTCTGCCCTCTTATTTGAATTCACGGTGCACGAGGTCGTCCAAACCGAACCTGCGCCCACTGAGTAAAACCACAACTGAATCGAAGACTTTCAAAGAGCCGTCCGCAAGGACGGCTTTTTTGTGCTTTGCTAAAATCCAGAAAGACCTAGAGCTTAGTCCTATGTGCGGCCGATTCAGCCTAACAGTTCCTGAAAAGTTCTTCTCGCGGACTTTTACACTTCTGGATATCCCTGAAATGAAACCCGACTACAACGTCCCTCCAGGCGTCGATATTTGGGCGGTTAGAAAAAACACGGAGTCTAAGCAACCTGAAGTCGCCAGACTACACTGGGGGTTAATCCCAGCTTGGGCAAGCGATCCAAAGATTGCAAACAAGCTTATAAACGCTCGTTCCGAAACGGTCTCAGATAAACCCGCTTTTCGAGAAGCTTACAGAAGCAGGCGGTGCCTGATCCCAGCCGACGGATTTTTTGAATGGAAGCGAGATGGAAAACTCCGGACTCCTTACTTTATCAGACGCATCGGCCAGAAACCATTCGCAATGGCTGGACTTTGGGAACGCTGGCTAGGACCAGGTGGAGTTCAGTTGGATTCTTGCACAATCCTGACAACAGAACCCAATCGCTTAATGCAGCCCCTCCACAATCGCATGCCGGTGATTTTAGATGAAACCAATATGACTCGGTGGTTGGAAACAGCTCAATCCGAGTCAGAAATGAAGGAACTGATGGCACCCTACCCCTCGGATCAGATGGAGGCCTACCCGGTATCTGACCTAGTCAATAGCCCTAAGAACAATGACCCCGCTTGTCTCTCGAGGATTCAGGTACTCGAACAAGAGGAACTCTTTTAGGACTGTATCTAGCCAATGTAAGAGCTCGAAAACGTAAAAAAAATGCTGATAAAGGGACAAACTACAGAAACGTAGCTTCTGTCTTGCTTTTCACTTTGTTGCTTTTATAGTGACACTAGTTCTTTTAAATCGAGCTCCATTAGCTCAACACTTCTTCTGTTCGTTACTCCGAAGCCAATTTTTCTAAAACACGAACAATGAAAACAAAACAACTGGCATTAGCCTTCAGTTTGGCTTTCCTCATCGGAAACGCCGTCTATGGAGAGCAGGAAAACGACCCAAAGGGTCCTGTCCATACGCTCGACACCTATGTGGTAACACCGCATGTCGTAAAGCTACTGAATGACCAGAAACTGGAACCTGTCGACTTCGACGCGATTGTCCGCTCTGATGTAGAGGAAATCGTGGAACTAGACCGACAGTTCCAACTAATAACCATGATTGCCTACGAAATGGAGGCAATCTTAGACGCACCGCTTATTGCGGCTGCCAACTAATATTGGCAACTCAAGCGACGTCTTCTTGAAACTGATATAGAAACTGATACGGGACGGAGAGTCTGACTCTCCGTCCCTTTTTTTACGTGAATACTAGGATCATAGGAACATTTCCGCTTGGACCTCATCCATTTGATAATCACTGTTAATAAAATGGGCTCTTATCTCAGGCAAATTATGCTACTCGGC
>CALGUT010000622.1 GCA_937920335.1 uncultured Opitutales bacterium | reverse complement strand
AGGCTGAATACTGAGCTGATTCTGTAAAAATGGTGCGAAGGAACAAGAGTTGCCTGTTTTACATTAGATTTACAAATCGGATTTGTAGTTAATGTGATCATGAATTTAACCAAGGAGTCAGTCATGTTAGAAGGTGTAGCAAATAAGATCAAAACCAAGTCCTCTCAAAAATGGGTCGCAGCTTTTGCGTTAGTGAGTGCAATCGCTTTCACGCAGACATTGGTCAAGTTGACCGATATGGCAGTCATAGGCGCTATGTAGGTATGCTGCAAATACAGGTTCCGAAATACAGGTGAGGCGTCAAAAAGCTCTAAGCTTCTGCTATTTCCCTGCAATACCACTCATAGCCTGCTAGCGTTGGGTGCAGCTATAAGAGGGTTCAATCCGCTTCGACGGTATCAGTATGAAGTCGGGGACTCTTCCTCGGGGTCCTTGGGTCAGCCAATAAAACCCGGAGTTCTACTATCTCTTTGTTGGCCAAGTCATTGAACCGGAATCGTCGAATTCATAGGCCCTTGGTTTGCCGATAACTACGATGTCTTCTCGGTCCAAAATCTCTGGGAGGAATGCAGACGACAGCCAGATAGTATCCAATGTTTTTGTGTTTCGGATGTGAGCGATCCGTTTGGCTGCACCTGAAGAACCCGTGCTTGATTGAATAGCGAGTGAAAGAGCGTCTCGATCCGAGGCTGCAACGATGGGCATTTTTGCTCCCAGAAGGGCACCGGCCGTAATCGCATTGGTGTAGGTGCTCGATAGAATCACCTTGTCTGCCGCTCGTTTACACAGGAAGTCTGCCAAGCCCATGCCCAGCGCGTTACCGGCCGTTTTTTTGCTAAGATCTCTTACTAGGATGCGCCCGATGGTAGGCGCCCCGGCCCGTCTTAATCCACTGGCTGAGCGCCCAGTAACGTTCGAGTCCAAGCCTGCACCGCTGACGTCTTTTCCCAGCTCGTCAACGACGAGGATATCGATATCGGAAACCAGAAGACGACCCATAATCGTTTTGGCATAGCTCAGTAGTTCTCTTTCCCGATCGAACAGAGAATTCGGGGGCATGGCTTCAATTCGAGCTACCTGGTTGTAGGCATTTTCAACCAGACCAACGCCAAATAGAATAGGGGCCTTTTCTAAGATCACGGCAGCGGCTTCCGGAATTACCTTGGCAAACGCTCCGAACCCTAATCGGTGTAATCCGGTAGTGCCGACATGTTTCCCCAGCCCGATTGCCATCATCTTTAGCAAACCGCTCTCATAGTCGCCAGAGAATGCCGTGTGGGCCTTGATACGGTTGCATACGACGATCCCGTCCGACTCGAAGGCCAGACGATCGCAGCAAACTGGAGTAGTGCCTTGTATCCGTCCTAGCTCAACCACGTCCATTGATGCCCGAATCGGGGCCCCCATCGTTGCCTCGGTAATACCAAGACTTTCCAATACTGCTACCTGACCTTCAACCGTCGCTCCACCATGACTCCCCATGGCGGGAACCAGAAAAGGTTTTGCGCCCCAGATTGTTAATTGACTGACGATGGCTTGCAACGTTTCGATCATCCCGTTGATGCCTCGGCTCCCCGCGGTGATGGCAATATGTTTTCCTTTCCATTCGAGAGTCGAGAAGGGGGCCAGTTCATCCAAGACCGTCTGGCGAACATCGCCGACTTGTTCATTGGGAAACCGTTGCTCGACCTCCAGTATATCGGGTACCTCAATAGCTCCCGTATCTGCCCGGGTCGGGGTGTAATTTTGGATGGATAGACTGGCGTTAGGTTTGGTCACGAAAATCGAGTCGTTATGGGTCTGAGAAATCAGGTTGGTTGAGCTAAATAAACTGAACCGACACCTTACCGAGTTTCGCAAAATCTGCAGTTATTGTGTCACCGACTTCGGCCCAGACGGGCCGCACAAAGGATCCGGCCAATAGCATTTGCCCTGGCTCGAGAGAATAGCCGAGCGAAGACTGCTTGTTCGCCAACCAGGCTACTGAATTTGCGGGGTGACCCATCACACCACAGGAAAGTCCGGTCTCTTCGATGTTGTCATTCCGATAAAGTATGCCAGGGACCAGGCGAAGGTCCAGGCTGTAGGGATCCAGTCGCTGCTCGCCCAGGATGATGCCAGCTCCCGCACCGTTGTCTGCAATCGTATCAAAGACTTTGCGAGGTTCGTCTACCCGTGCATCGATAATCTCAATACTCGGAACCACGTACTCGGTCGCGTCCATAACCGCTTCCATCGTAATACCAGGACCCTGGAGAGCTTTCTTTAGGATAAACGCCAATTCCAATTCAACACGAGGCACACAATAATTACTGCGTGGTACCTGACCTCCATTCTCGATCATGAAGTGCTCGTAGAGAAAGCCGAAGTCTGGTTCGTCGATCTTCGACGAACGCTGCATGGCGGCGGATGTCAGTCCGACTTTGTAGCCGATAAGCTTTGAGCCCGATGCCTGCAGGCGCCGAGAGACCTCTCCTGAAATGGCATAAGAATCCGCAAATTCGATATGAGGAAATAATATGGAAGGGCGCTTTGTTTGAACCTTCGTTTCGTTGGCTTTTAAAAGGGCCTCTACAACTTCTGTGCGCTCGCTTTCACTTAGCATGGTTATTCATTAAGGGATTGGGGATCTGCCATAGGTTTTTCAAGATTTGCATCATGCAGCTACCTGCAGATGAGCCCAAGCAAAACTTGTGCATATATTTGAAGGTTGCCGCCCGATCTAAGTATGCGAGTCGCGTCCAAAATCCACCCTGGATGTTCTACTTACTATCTCGGTTCCGGCCCCATGCCCTCCCATCAGAACGACTA
>CALGUT010000621.1 GCA_937920335.1 uncultured Opitutales bacterium | reverse complement strand
CTACCCTACTCTACAACAACGAGCGACTCGTTACGATCCCTGGCGAAGAGTTCGCCAAGATATATTTTAGTATTTGGCTAGGAGGACACCCGAAAACCAAAGATCTTAAACGAGATCTTTTAGAAAATTAAGTAGCCAACTGTTTCAAGGCATATGAATAGCCATTGAATCCAAGTCCTGTGATGACACCTTCACAAACAGGTGCCGTGTAAGAGTGCTTCCTAAAAGCTTCCCGACTGTAGATGTTGGAAATATGCACCTCCACAACACGGATACCAGACGCAGAAATTGCATCCCGTAAAGCCACACTCGTGTGCGTGTAAGCGGCACCATTCAACACAACACCCTCAACACCCTCATCTGCTAATTGACCAAATAAATCGACCAAGGTCCCCTCGTGGTTGGACTGGTGGAACTGAATCTCCACCCCCAAGGCCTTTGCCTCTGCACTCAGCCTTTCTTCTAAATCCTTTAGGGTAGCGGAACCATAGACCTCAGGCTCACGCGTGCCCAAGCGATTCAGGTTTGGGCCATTGATAACAGCGATCGTTTTCATAAAGCAGAATTGAAAGCCACGATCAGAACAAGGGCAAGATTTCTTAATTAGGCGCCAACTCCAGATACCCCGTATACACAGCCAGAAACGCTAAGGCGTAAAGTACAAGTGCGGTAGCTACTCCAGCTGCGACGTCATCAATCACCACTCCGACTCCTCCTGGATAATTCTGAAGTTTCTTAATCCCAAATGGTTTCAGGACATCAAAAAGCCGAAAGAAAAGAAAGCCCAATAACACCACTAGCCATGCAATCGGCGTGTGCAACAGGGGTTGAGTTCCTATGAAACAGAATGGAATCGCTACAAATTCATCGAGTACGATCTTACCTGGATCGTGCATTTTTAGACGAATCTCCGCCTCCCAACACACTTGAATAGCGATATAAGCGGAAAGAAAGGAAAACAACAAAGTGGCAAGATAGTTCAGGTTCCAGTAGGCAACCGAAAACCAGATAATGCCTACCAAACTCCCCCAAGTCCCTGGCGCAAACTTTATGTTCCCGATGGGCCCGAGTGTGGCAAAATTAATGACCACATTATCAGGTAGCATCTTAACCCATAAGTGCCGTTGCATCATTTTGAATCCGTCTCGTTCGAACCTGCGAACAAAGTCCAATATTTAATCATGTACCTAGAACCGGAATACACGGTCATTAGAGTTGCTATGGAGAACAACACCCACCCTAAATAATATCCGAAAACTGAAACCGCCTCTACATTCATATTCAGGATCGGCTGCCAATCGACCTCAAGAGCTCGCGCAACGATGAGTGCTCCGATTGATATAATCTGAAACACTGTTTTGATTTTTCCAGCCTTCTCGGCAGGCAATACAACATTTTTGGCAGCAGCCACCATCCGAAGACCGGTAATAAGGAACTCACGACTCATGATCAGCAATACCATGAAGATCATCCAATCAAGCAAGATTCCTATTCCCAAAAATAGGACGAACAGACCGACCGTAAGCACCTTATCAGTCAAAGCGTCCATGAGTTGGCCGAATACCGAAATAATTCCCATGTCTCTGGCTATCTTTCCATCCAACCAGTCAGTCAGACCCGCTATGACAAACACGAAAAACGCGATCGAATTAGAAAATCGAAATTCCCAATACATCAAAATAGCAATCAAGAATAGAAATGGTACTCTGGATAGGGTTAATAGATTGGGAAGATTCATGATCGATCAATAGCAACAGCGTCCTCGAATGCACGTCATCATTCAGGGCTTAAAGAACCCCTTGCAATAGCGAATATAGAACTCTTCAGAAATTTCGCTAAATAATAGCTGTGATTCAATATTGCAGATCTGTGGACAGGGTTTAACCTCCTCCATTTTACAAGATTATGCGAACCGCACTATACCCCGGCACATTTGACCCTATAACTCTAGGCCACCTCGACGTTCTCCAACGCGCGAGCCGCATTTTTGATCGAGTCATTATCGCGGTAGCTCTCAATGAATCCAAAAAGCCCACCCTTTCATTCGAACATCGTGCTGAGCTCATCCGCGAAAACCTTAAAGAAATGCCTCACGTCGAAATCCGCCAGTTCGACGGATTAGTCATCGAATTCGCAAAAGAAATGGGGGCTGTTGCTCTCATTCGAGGCCTTCGAGCGGTATCTGATTTCGAATACGAAATCCAAATGGCTCAGATGAATCGAAATCTCGACGAAGATATCGAAACCCTCTTCCTCATGCCGAACGAAGCTTATACCTTCGTTAGCTCACGACTGATCAAGCAGGTAGCCTCCTACGGCGGCGACGTCTCAAAGTTTGTCCCTCCTAATGTTCATGAGGCACTAAAAGCAAAATACCCAAGACTCGGAAAAGAATAAAAAAGGCGGGCTCCAAAGAACCCGCCTTGAAATTAATAGAACTGCTATTACTCAGCCTTATTCCGCAACTTGAGGTGCCTTTTTAAATACGGCCGCACCAATGGCTCCCCCGATTACTCCACCGATAGCGTTCAACACCAGGCTCACCACGAGCCCGATAACTACCTTAACAGCCGTTAGCCCTTGAGCCATCTGCTTTTCAATCTCGTCACGTGCCGCCTGCGCGGCCTCCGGACCGGCAAATTTCTCCATCAGGTCTATGGTAGCCTGATTCGTAAATTTCTCTACCGGATTAATACCCAGTTTCTGAAGAATCGTAGCCACAACGAATGCTGCAATGCCTCCCAACAAACAGGTCAATATTCCAAGAACGATCCCCTTACCTGGAGATATCGTTAGCTGGTATTTATTAGTAAACCAATAAACAGCCATCATCGCTCCCAAGATCTGCGGAATCAGACAACAGCCCAACAGGTTAACAAACGGTATGACCGAGATGACGAAGACCAGACCTGCTCCCATGAGCATCGCCTGGAAATCATCCGGTTTTTCAGCGGGTTCTACCTGAAAAGAATTTGGTTCTGACATATTTGAATGGGTTATTGAGTTCGGTAATTATTTCTCGGAGGCCTAGCAGCGTAAAATGAGATACCACGAGTCCAAACAGAAAACCTGTTAGCGCACGCGTCCAGAATAGATTGCTATAGAGGCCTAGCCTCTCGAGGACAACATCTACGAGCATTAGCCCTATTACACCGATGAGCGCCTGCGTTATTCTGCGCACCTGAGGTTTCCAATATAAAAAAAGAATGTGGCCCACCGCAAATCCACCATAGATCCAAAGACACCGGACGCAAACGGACAGAGGCAGTCCATTTACCTGGTAACAGCGGTTGGTGAATTGATGACAGAATCGGCTAAACACATCGCCCAACGCTTCGACCCCCAGTACCGAAGTCCCGAAGACCAGTGAAATGACCGACAAGCAAAGACCACTCACTACAAAGCCGACCCATTTGCCCGTTTCACCTGCCATCTCAAAATTCTTTTTGACGGCTTCAACATCTGCAACGTCAAAAAACAATCCCGTTCACCCGACTCAGATTTGCATCAATAGAATTCAGGATCACCGCAGGATTCTGATTTTCCATTGGACATTGTACTTAAAAATGCCTTTAGGAAACACCCTTCATGTCTCAACCGCCTTCTGATAAGAAAAACCTGGGTGCAATCCTCCTAACGCTATTTCTGGATCTGGTTGGGTTTTCGATCATCTTCCCCCTTTTCCCCGGAATGCTCGAATACTACTTCGAAGCCAGCGGACAAGTAGGCATCCTCAACTGGACCATCCCATTCCTCGATGGCATCACGGGTGGTGGACATTACACAGCAGTCCTGTTCGGGGGCATTCTCGGAAGCCTGTACTCACTCATGCAATTTGTCTTCTCGCCCATCTGGGGAAGACGATCAGACCGGCTCGGAAGGAAATCAGTCCTCAAGATCACTATACTAGGTACCGCCTTAAGTTACCTAATATGGCTATTCAGCGGGTCTTTCGAGTTACTGGTACTAGGTCGAATACTTGGGGGAATCATGGCTGGCAACATTTCTGTGGCTACGGCAGCAGTCGCGGACATGACATCCAAACAAAATCGGTCCAAAGGCATGGCATTGGTTGGTGTCACGTTCGGATTAGGCTTCATCATAGGCCCCGCAATCGG
>CALGUT010000620.1 GCA_937920335.1 uncultured Opitutales bacterium | reverse complement strand
CCATCCAGCCCATGTCGTCGACGAGGAAGAAAACCACATTCATTGACTTTCCGGATAACCAACCCCATCCCAGAAATAGAATTAAAAAACAGTTACCAACAACACGCATTGACGGAGTGTAGTACCAGCGTACCTGATTGATAAAATCCAACATGTCAGTATTCCAGCTTATTGATAGTAATGGTCAACAAGACAAAGTCTGTCGCGAACAACCGGCAATAAAACGGAAAAATACTGGTACCATACTTATACCAGACCTACCGCCGGGTCACCATTCCCCGTTTCTTCCAAACCTCTCCTTAACGGCGGCTCCAAAAGCAGCACCCGCGTTGTTAACTTCATCCAGAATTTCCCGAGTGGTCTTTCCACTGGCAGTACGCGCAGTGGGTATCAAAGTGTTACACTCGTTCTTATCCATAAAGACTGAGGCTTCGAGAAGCCGTTCTTCATCTTCAGTAGGAATAGCAAGGAAACCATGCTTGTCCGCGTGTATGAGTTGACCCGGTTCTATCGATCTTCCGAATACTTCGACTGCACTCCCCCATTCGACCGGAACGCTATAGGCATGCCCCACACACAGACCCCGAGCCAATGCTTTAAATCCAGCGTTTTTCATTTCATCCACATCGCGAATCGCACCATCAACGATAGTCCCGACACAGCCCAGTGCTTTGTGGATATTGCTGTTCACTTCGCCCCAGAAGGCGCCGACCAGATACGGCTTATCTAAATCTTGAACGACCACAATCTTCGGCCCGGGAATGCTCGCCACATACTCACGGTATTCAGCCCAGGCGTTGGATTTAGCATCCACATGCTGCCTATTGGAGGGCTCAAACTTCACGGTAACGGCATAACCAACCATGGGGCCCATTTCGGGCATATAGTCCGTTGTCGGCTCAAGGTTAAATCCAACTTGGGTGATATCTCGTTCGGTAATCTGTTCCCATCCATTGTAGATGGTAGGCGTATTCCAGCGTTTGAGTTGCAAAAGGGTTGAGTGAGATAACGGCATAATTGATTCACATAACGTTAATGAACTCTTAGAATTTCGCCGCGGCGGGTTATCTGACAAGGGACACAAATTGGTTCAACGAAGAGACAAGTAAACGGAATTGGAATTACTGATTTACATACCTGATAACCTGTCCATAATATAAACCAATCACCTAAGACAAAACGTCCGCATCTATAATCGATGGCCTTGACCCGACAGCTTCTTCGTAATGACGTGCTTTCAGCGCTGAAGACCCATATTGGAAATGGTAGCTGGCGGAAAACATTGCCCAGTGAGCGCCAACTAACCGACCAGTTTCAGGTAAGCAGGGGAACGCTACGCTACGCATTGAAAATCCTCCAGAACGACGGAATCATTCAATCGATACCAGGATCCGGTTATGTCATCACGAAACGCATTAAATCTGAACCCCATTCAGTCGAAGTTATTTCGATCGGGATTCTCATTGGCACCCAACACGGAAACCAAGAGGCAAGAAGCTTAACCTGGATTCCCGCGCTGCAGCAGCGAGTCGCAAAACGCGGCTGGAACCTGTTCGTTCACGAGGGTATCCCCGAAGTCAGTCGCTCTCCAGAAACAGGTCTCAGAAAACTCTTCAAGTCGACCAATCACATGTGCTGGCTTCTCGTTCGTTGTCCAAAAAACATCCAACAAGTTTTCAACAAACAAGGTATTCCAGCTATCATCTGTGGTTCCCCTTACTCAGAAATAACCCTTCCAAGTATTGATCTAAACTACCAGGCGATTGGCCGTCACGCTGCGGGCCTGCTGGCGGCAAAAGGTCACAAGCGCATTGGCTATGTGCGCAACCGGGCCGCATTTCCTGGCGATCAGGAATGCCTGAATAGCTTCAAGTCCACCCTACAAAAGTGTCTCTCAAAACCCTCATTGAAGATCATTCAGCACAGTTCAGAATTCCACGACTACGGCACGATCCTAAAGCAGATATCTTCGCCCACAGACCCAGTCACAGCGCTATTTATCGATTCTCCGTTCCAATATCTGAGAGTGTTCACTCAAGCACTACGCGCTGGAATAAAAATCCCCGACGAACTTTCGCTCATCAGTCGGCACGATATCGATTTCCTCCATCACCTTGATCCAATGCCCGCTTTTTATGAGTTCAACCCAAAAGAACGGGCCGCCAAGATCCACCAGATCCTCGAAGAACGGATTCAGGGCGATACCTTAAAGAACCACCAAACCCTATTGATTCCAGAATTCACACCCGGGAAGAGCGTCGTCCACAAAACTATCTAGATCGTGGCTCTTTTTCGGTATTACGAATGAACCAATCAATCCGTCTGGTGACAGCCACTACTACTCCTGTTAACTCCGCCTATCAATTATGCGACCAAGCAAGGTAAAACGAATCTGGAAAGACGGCGAATTGGCCCTCGGAACCCTGGTAAAATCAACCGACCCGGTTCACACCGAGATACTCAGCCAGATGGGATTCGACTTCCTGTGGTATGACCTCGAGCACAATGACAAGAGCGTGGAAACCTTCGCCAACCTCTGTCGTGCTGCCCGGGTGGGTGATGTCGATGTGTTGGCCCGACCAGCACGCTGGGAAACCATGCGCATGGGACGAATGTTGGAAGCCGGTGCCCATGGGATCATGTATCCCCGTTGCGAGTCCGCCGATGAAGCCAGAGAAGTCATCCGCTGGGCTAAGTTTGCTCCACAGGGAGAACGCGGATTCGATGGTGGTAGTGCGGACAACAATTTTGGTTCGTATCCGGCAGACGATTACACCGTGAAGGCAAATGAAGAAAGCTGGATCCTTATCCAGATTGAATCACCAGCCGCACTCCCACACGTTCGGGAGATCGCGGAAATTGAAGGCGTCGACGGTATCTTCTTCGGGCCAGGAGATTTTTCCCTCCTTTCCGGCAAGCCAGGGCAGATCAAACATGAAGATGTGCTGTCCGCTGCCAAACGTATCGCCGACGATACGCTCGCTGCAGGGAAGGTTTTCGGAACTCTGGTATTCGATACTGATCATTCAAAATACATGCAGGATGCAGGAGCAAAGCTGCTAATTCACGGAGCCGATATCATCTACTACAAAGACGCCTACGCGAAGCTCCTGAAGGGGTATCAACGGTAGAGAGAAAGCCGAGGTCCAGTGAATCCTGAGATGAATAATTTACCCATAAGAATCAAGCGACTACTCCTCAGCCTCTTTGTATTCTCTGTTTGGCTTTCACCGCTGAGAGCTGAATCAGCTCCCATGAACATCCTCATGATCTCGGTCGATGACATGCGGGACTGGACGAACTTTTTGGGCGGCTACGAAGGGGAAGTATTTACGCCGCACATGGACAAGTTAGCTGAGCGTGGGATTAACTTTACTAACGCTCACTGCCCGTCTCCGGTTTGCAATCCCAGCCGAACGGCGATTATGACTGGACTCATGCCTTCGACCACCGGGGTCTATAACAACGGTCAATGGCTCCGTCCAAACCATCCGGACATAATGACCATGCCCAAGTTCTTCAAGGAACAGGAGTATCGTGTGATCGGTACTGGAAAAAGCTTTCACCACACTGCCGGCAACAACCCACCCGACCAATGGCATGCCTACAAACGGATCCCCTGGGATGATTTCCCGTGGAACCGATCCAACAAACTCAACTACCCCTGGACCGAATGGATGCCACCGCCCGATGAATATCCCTTCAGCAAGGTGGAATACCTGCGGGGTCGTGAAGAACTCGACTGGGGCGTCCTGCCTCGAGCCGAATCGGAATACGATGATTTAGTCGTCATCGACTACGCCATCGAGTTTCTCAAAAATCATTCCAGCGAATCACCCTTTTTCCTTTCGGTCGGTACATTCCACCCTCACCTACCCTGGTACATTCCCCAGTCTTTTTTTGACCTCTATGCAGATGCGAAGATTCATCTTCCATTGTCTCCCGAGGATGACCTGGACGACATACCCGAAATCCCCCAAAAATGGGCGGCCGCTCGCCGGGACGGAATGCAGGCGGCCAAAGACGCCAACCAATGGGAAGAGGCGCTCCGCTGCTATCTGGCCAGCATCAGTTATGCCGATGAACAGGTAGGACGCATCCTAGATGCTTTGAAAGACTCTCCGTTTGCTGAAAATACAATCATTGTTCTGTTGTCGGATCATGGTTTCCACCTGGGAGAAAAGAATCACTGGATGAAATCGACCCTTTGGGAAGAGGCCACACGCGTTCCGTTTATCATTGCACTGCCAGAAATGGAATATGCAGGTCAATCAACGAACAAACCTGTCAACCTCGTCTCGATTTTCCCTACCCTCGTGCATTTACTGAACCTCGAGAGTGACGTCGACTTCGATGGCCCAGATCTATCGCCCCTACTGGAAGACCCCAACACCACATGGCCGCATGTAAGCCTGATCGACTTTGGCTTCGGAAACACGGCCGTTCGCACCGATCGCTGGCGTTATATCCGCTACTCGGACGGTACTGAGGAACTCTACGATCACCAGACCGATTCCAACGAATGGAACAATATCGCCAACAACCCGGCACATCAGCCAATCAAAGACCAGCTTTCACAACACCTTCCGAAAGAATGGACGCCAGAAGCACTTCCAAAACGCGCCTATATTTTTGATCCAGACAACTGGACATTCACAAATAGAAAGACAGGACGGGTCATAAACGGAGCCACCAAGTGATCTCAACTACAATCCGCTCTAATCGAATGAATTACACCGTCGCATTTGTTTTTCTGCTTTCACTACTCACCGTTTACATCCATCCCCAAGCGCACGGCCACCCCTATCTTGAATGGTCCCATATCAGCGATCTCCCGCCGGTAGGTGAGCAAACCGATGCACTCGGAGTTGCCGGACCTTATGTCGGTGTTCATAACGATGCTCTCATCGTGGCCGGCGGAGCCAACTTTCCTAAACCCTATTGGGGAGAAGACAAAGTTTGGCACGACGATATCTGGGTGCTGGAACGTTCGGGTGAATGGACCAAGACCGGAACCTTGCCAAGACCGCTTGGCTACGGAGCTTCGGTATCACTATCTCAAGGAGTCGTTTTCATGGGCGGCAACGATGCGGCTCAAACCTACGCAGACGTTTTCATTCTCAAATGGGATCCCTCGAGTAAATCTATCAGCCAGAAGGCCTTACCCAACCTCCCCAAGACACTTGCCTTTTCCATGGCGGCCAGCATCGGCAACAAAGTCTACGTAGCGGGCGGCACGGAAACGAACGCCTTATCGTCTGCTCTCAACAATCTCTGGATGCTCGACATGGACAATCTTGCTGCGGGGTGGCAGGAATTGCCCGGTTGGCCCGGACCCGCTCGAGGACTCAACCTCGTCACTGCCCAGCACAACGGTTCTGAAGAACAGTTATTTTTGTTTAGTGGCAGACGTGAAAAAGAAAATGGAGAACTCGAATTCCTAAAGGACGCTTACGCCTATAGCCCAGGCAGCAAGAGCTGGAAGCAATTGGCCGATTCCCCAGTCTGCTTCATGGCCGGCGAAGCCATTCGGGTTGGAGAGAATCATATTTTTGTAGTAGGAGGCGCGGACGGCTCTTTGTTCCACCAAGCCGATGACTTAAAAGACGATCATCCCGGTTTCCCTAAAAAAGCCTGGGCTTACAATGCGCTCACTGATACCTGGCAGGAAGGGGGTGACATTCCTCAGAATCACGTCACGACCCAAGTAGCCAAATGGGGCGATGATTACATCATTGCTTCAGGAGAAGTTCGTCCTCGTGTTCGAACGCCGAATATATGGAAAGTCTCGACGCCATTTGCATCCTCTTCTTTCGGCACTCTCAATTGGATAACCCTCATAATTTACATGTGCGCATTGATCCTAATCGGTTATTATTGCGCAAGAACGACTAAAACATCGGACGACTTCTATCTAGGCGGACGATCTATTCCTTGGTGGGCAGCTGGTATGAGTATTTTCGGTACAACCCTCAGCGCCATCACCTACCTTGCCCTTCCAGCCAGAGTCTTTGGGACAAGTTGGTCCGCCATTTTGTTAAATGCCGGCATCCTCATTGTCGCCCCACTGGTCGTATACATTTACATACCCCGGTTAAGGAAACTCAACGCCGTTACAGCTTATCAATTTCTGGAAGATCGTTTTGATCTGGGCCTACGATTGTTTGGAAGCGCATCGTTCATCGTTTTTCAACTTTTCCGCATGGGCATTGTGGTGTTCCTTCCTGCACTCGCACTTTCAGCGGTAACGGGATTCAACCTCACCCTTTGCATCGTGTTGATGGGATTGATCGCAACCGTCTACACTGCGTTTGGTGGCATCAAAGCCGTCATCTGGACCGACGTGATTCAAGTGGTGGTTCTGATTGGTGGCGCACTGCTCGCCCTAGGATTAATAGTATCTCAGTTGGACGGTGGTTTTTCGACACTGGTTTCTATGGGAAGAGAAGCCGGAAAGTTTGAGATGCCTCCAATTGAATGGTCCTGGGCCAAGGACTCATTCATGGTATTAATTCTGGGAGCGATCTTCTCGAACGCCTTAGTCCCCTACACTTCCGATCAAGCCGTCGTTCAACGCTACCTGACCACGAACACGGAAAAGGAAGCCCAAAAAGCTGTGTGGACTAATGCACTTCTAGCCATTCCGG
>CALGUT010000619.1 GCA_937920335.1 uncultured Opitutales bacterium | reverse complement strand
CAGTTAAATGGGCCTAGGATTGCGAGATGGGGTTGCGCCATTGGATATTGGGAAATCTTACGAAATCGGTGTCGGCGGTGTGAATCACAGCCTGGTACTTTAAGCCGAGTGCAGCGATTTGTGCATTAGTAGTAAGATTACCTCCCGTACAGGCTTGTCTTAGCAACTCGATGGATTGGTCGAATCATCGATCTCTCCAGATATAAATTCGGTAATTGGAACTTCCAACCACGACCGGACGTGGTCGGTCGCTTCTTCTATTGATAACGGTTTGGCAAATGCTTTGGTGTTGGTGCCGACGCGAATAAAACTAGAGAGGACGATGGCACAAAGCCCAACCGTTTCATCTCCGGAAAGACAGTCTTCCCACCAATTTGCTGCGATCTTGAAGAATGGAGAATCCGAGTTATAAGCGCAGAGTAGGAGATTGGCATCAGGAATGATCATTTCTTCTGCTTCAGTAAATTCTCAGTAACCTTCTTAAATTGTTCAACCTCCAGGTCCGTGTCTAAGTCGTTGAGGGAAGCTGGGTCTATACCTGGATCATTCCCATGGGCCTGGCTTTCACGACAAACCTTGTTTTCTTTACCAGCTTTGTTTCTGACATCAATGCCTGTCGCACTGCGTCGTTCAGCGTCTTTTTGAAGCTCTTGCGGGATCGATGCATTTTTTCACGAATCAAACGTTCAACATCGCTCTCTAACGTAACGGTTGTTCTCATAAAAGACATCATGATGTCTTAAGTTTTGCTGTCGAGATAGCAGATTGACTTGTTACACATCTACAAGTTCCAGGGACGAAACTACCGTCTGACTGATGTGCATGGGCACGTGGTGAAGGAAGTGTTAGCCTAAGGTTCCGGATCGACAGTCGTAATGTAGCGCATGACGGCGATTGCCCAAATACTCACCGATACAATCCAGCAGAGAGAGGCGTAAATGTGATGGGAGACTCGGATGGTTGGGATCAGATCAGCAATGACACGGGTGGCTGCCGCCATCAGTATGAAACCAAGGATCCAATAAAGCGGTTTCTTTCTGAAAAATAACAGGGGGCATTTTCCGATGTGACCCCCGATTACGCGGGTTGCTATGGTGAGGATCAGTAAACCGTAGCCACTGATAAACAAGAGGTGCTTGAACGCGACCTGAGTATGTGAAGAAAATCCGGAAACGAGAATGCCCATCGTTAATGAGCCAAGGGCTGCATAAAGGAGTATCGTTAAAGGTCCTGTCTTGGTGAACCGACTTCCTTCGAAGATTTGGAGGAATAGAAATAATACTACCAATACCGCCCGCAGGATGGGGGCAGCCGTTTCGAAACGGTAAATCTGCAGGAAGAAAGTGGCGTAGATGAGTAAGGCTAAAACGATCGTACTTGGAGTACTTCGATACCAACGATCTTTAAAGGAGACTGTATTCTGAGAATTAAAAAAACGCGCGAATAAGAAACTACCGACACCCAGGATTGGACCCAAAATAAATGCTTCATTGAGGAGAAGCGCTCCCAGGCGACTTGTGAGTTCTCCAGTGTAGTGAAGTCGGTAAAGAATCAAAAGGAGTGCTCCGGCTAGTCCCGACAAGATTCCGAGTAGGGCGACTATGAAGCCTGGAACTGAGAGGTCTTTTTTGAAAAATACAAAGCGTATAGCAAGCGCGCACAACAGGAGCGTCCAGGTCGTAAGAAACAACATGTCGCCCGCCAGAATTTGTCCCAAGCTGTGACAGGTAACGGTTCCCAGATAGGCCAGATAGATGATTGTGAGTTCTACGCCGGTAAGCGGGGGGCATTCGATCTCTTTCGGAAAGGCAGTGGTGAGGAAGCCGATAGCAAATCCCGATACAAACCCTTCGATCATCAAGCGGGTATGTGCCTCTCCCGGGTAGAAGGGGAGCCAACCCGCATAGACGAGTGGCCACAGAGACACCCCTAGGATACTGACGAGCGTGGCGGTGGGAAAGAAGAGTCGAAATGGTTCCTGTAACAGGATTGAACTGGGTCGGTTGGGTAGGGATGAGCTCATAGAACGTTAAAGACTACCCTCTATTTCATAGATGACAGGCAAGTGCGAACCGCTTTCAGAGTTTGGTCGATCTCTTCACCGATCGAATAGGTCTGGTAAAAGATGGTTCCGTCGGGTGCTAAAATAGTAATGATATTCGAGTGAGCAAAATCCATAGGACTGGTTTTACGGTATTTCATGCCCAGGGCCACGGCCAACTCGAGGACACCGTCTTCGTCACCCGTGAGGAGCAACCAGAGTTCCGGATCCATGCCATAGTTTTTCTCGAGTTCCTTCATCAACTCCGGTGTATCGGTTTCAGGATCAATCGAGATGAAAGAGAAGCTGATTTTACCAGAAGATTTTTCCTTATCGGACAACGCTGTTTCAACTCGTTTCAAATCAGCAATGATTCGTGGACACGCATATTGGCAACTCGTGTAACCCATGGCCACGACCCGCACTTTTCCTTTTAGGGCTTCGAGGTTCACCGCGTGTCCATCTTGTGGATACCAGTTAGAAGCAAGGTCGTAGATAGAACCTTCCGTTGAACTTGCCATGGGGAGGGTAAATGGACTCTCTGAATCGGCGGCTTGAGCTGCAAAGGTTATTGAAACTAAAAGTAGAATTAGATACTGGATCTTCATGGCTGTTCTTTGGGAGTGATCGTTTTTGCGCCGCGAAATCCGAGATTAGACACAGCGTAGTTTCCTTTTAAACTAGATCTGAAAGCGTAACGCATAAATGCGGCGTAGTTGTGGGGGTCTGTCGTTCCGAGCGCTCCACCGGCACAATAGAGTGCGCGGTCTAAGCCTGAGTCGGCTCTTGATTCGCCGGTGACCATTGAATTATTGAAGTCGCGTACCCATTCCCAGGTATAGCCGTGCAAAGCGCTCACATCGTAGTAGTTGGGCTCAGCGACATAAACGGAGGGAAGTGTCGCACTGTTCGGTTTTCCATACCATTCCAATAAACGTTTGGTGAAGGTGGAATCCCGCGATGCGTCTGGTCGAGTCTCATCGGCGCAAGCGATATATTCCCATTCATCTTCAGTCGGTAACCGTTTACCAACAGTCTTTAGATAAGCTCTTGCGGTAAACCATGAAACATTCGTCACAGGACTGTCGGCTAAGAGTTCGGCGTTGGGGCCGAGATCGAGGTCACTCGCCCAGTGTTTCAGGTAGGCTTCGTCGGCGAACAGTTTTTTAACCTGAGACCGTTGCCATTTCGGATTGTTTTTCACGAACTCCAAAAATTGCGCGTTGGTAACCGGCGCTACATCGATAAGAAATGATTCAACCGTCCGCGCTTCAGAATTCAGAATATAAAGAGGCGTATAAGATCCGCTGGGGATCACTACCACACCGCTTGGAGCTACATCAGCAGCTACGAGCCATGAGCTGCCGAAAAGGTATAGCAAATTTATGCAGCATGTCGCCTTGAGTTTCTTTGATGAGATCGCTGTCACACTCCTAATGGGCGGAGGCGGTGGATGCCCGAACGCCCGCTACCATGCTGGGAGTGACTTCGGTTCCGTTATTGCCCCATTGATTGTAAACGTAGGTGAGAACGTTAGCGGTGGCTTCGTCTGATAAACCCAACTGAGGCATGATACTTTCATAAACGCCTCCGTTAACCGTGATCTTACCTGTTAGGCCATTGAGAACGTTGCTAATGGCGCGATCCACATCGGCATTCAGGTAGTCCGAATTTGCGAGCGGCGGGAAGGCGCTAGGTATGCCTTGTCCCTCGGCCTGGTGACAGGCAACGCAGGTTTGGTTGTAAATTATTTTTCCGTTTGTGATCCGGTCATCTATATTTTGTGAGAGAGCCTGAGGTCGTGACGCCCACGCCAATGGTTGGATACCACAAGTCGACGACAATACCTCCTGCCTGCGCTTTCTCCACCTCGAGGGATACTGTTTGCCCCGGATCAATCGTCGCTTGAGCTCGGTTGGCTCCACCTCCTTCGTCACCGGGACCGTTTATGAATGCGATTCCCGGGATAGCAGCACCCACTAAACTGTCAATTTTGCGAGTGACGAAACTGGTTCCATCGGTCGGACCTCCGTTGCTGCCTATGTTGGGTAGCATGACGGCAGGCATTCCCAGTTCGGCTGCTTTTTCGACGACAAAGTCCATGCCTTTGATCATAAAATTGAAGTCAAAGAATGATGCCTCTGCCGGCTGATCATTATGGGCGCCCGCACCGTCTGAAGTAATTTTGACTATAATGAGAGACGCTTTCGGTGCCATACCGCGATACTTTCTATTCGTTGAATTTCGTCCGTTTCCCGCTGCGATCCCGGTGGTTGTGGTTCCATGTCCTACCGCATCCCGGTGACCCTGGCCTGGTTGACCCAGCTCAGTGTTATTGGTCAAAGCCTCGTTGATCTGCTCCTCTGTGTAGACGATGCCGTTGGTTCGATCATGCGTGAAATCCAGAATGTATTTGATGCGGGTGGTGCCATCTTCGTTGCGGAAGTCATTGCTCTTCCAATCGATGCCCCGATCCAGAATAGCAACGATGACACCTTCGCCTTCGATGCCCAGTTCGTTGTGCACTTCTTCGACACGTGTCTCGATACGAGCCTTGTCGATCGCGAAACTACTATGGGCGAATATTAGGCAGAGAAGGGTAGCTATGAAAAGTGTCGGACTTAGAGGGCGATTAACCAAAATCATAAACGTGTTGTTACTGGAGTCGAGTGACCGTCGTCAACACTGGTTGGGTCTATAACGTCAGACTTTATAGGCGTTCTGAGTCGTTTGGTCTCCAGATGGTGCAATCTTCCATTGATCCGCAAAATTGGAAAGCAGTCAGCGATCTTGCGTACTCGGTATAAGATAGCACTGCTTCGGATGCGTAGAAGTTTAGGCTCATTGAAAAATGACTCAGATTAGCAATTTCATTTTAAATTGAAATTATTGCTACATAAATGCGCGGGTTCTGCTCATTGCTGACTATTTAATACTATTAACAACCTGGGGCAATAGAGCCTTTTCGGGTGTATAGGTGACAAGATCTCCTGTCCCCAATAAACGTGATGCAATAAACTATTTTAAGTTTCCCGCCAAGGTGACTATCCGTAATGTAACTGGATGATCTTAAAGGGACTTACTTGGGGACATCGTCGAGCGTTGGATCCATTATTGGAAGCAAGTAGGTGTTTTGGAGAAATACATCCAGAAGTTGAGATTGCTTGGAAGGAACGAAGCTTAGAGGATTTTGAGCATCAAGCGATTGCCAAGGCGATGGAGGGGGTCGACTTCCTGGTATTTGATCATCCGTTTTGTGGAGCGATTGAGGCGTCGGGTGCGTTTGCGGTTCTCGATGAAGGAAGATTGAGTTCGGAGGGTGGACCGTTGAGGGATGAAGGCTATATCGGTCCGTCCCTGGCGAGTTATCGTTATCAGGGAAAACTCTGGGGGTTGCCGATTGATGGGGCGACGAATCATGCCGTGTATCGGAAAGACTTGCTGGAAAGATTGGGTGTGGACGTGCCTCGATGCTGGGATTCCGTATTGGAATTAGGAATACGTGCAAGAAAGCAGGGTCTTTTCTTGGGTATGGGTGCCAAGAGTCACCACGGTTTGCTGGCGTTGGCTGCCTTGATGGCCAATGAATTTAAACGAAACGAGAAGCCTGGGACGAGGGGTGAGTGGGAGAACGATTTCTTAAATAGGAAGGGAGCATGGGAGGTTTGTGAGGAGGCTTTGAAGAAGCTCATGAAATTTTGTCCGCCGGAATCACCTGAGTGGACG
>CALGUT010000618.1 GCA_937920335.1 uncultured Opitutales bacterium | reverse complement strand
TTGGCAGTTTCAAGTGTCCATTCTGTATTCGCTGCCTGGGCAGCGTTGATTGCCTCGAATGGAAGCATGTGGCCAGGTCCTTGGAGTAACTCGCGAACCTTATTCATACGCCAATCATTTTTAACGACTCCTGTTACGTAGGATTCGGTAAGTCCGCCGGCCTTTAGAGAATCGACGAAAGCGGTGAAGCGGGTTTGGTCGAATCCCTGCGTTTGGAAATTCATGAAGCCGGCTAGGTCTTGGATGTGTGCTTTGATTTCTTCCTTATTCGGATCGGGGAGCCCAATTTCATCTGCAATGTGGATGAATGCGACGCGTGCCAGAGCGTAATCCTGGACTTGAGCAGAGGAGGGCTGGCCGAAAAATGAAGGGTAGTTCATGGACAGGCTGATTTGGCCGGCTCCAAAGATTTCTCGTTGATCCCTTTCAGAAGATAGATCGTAGCCTAGAAACGGTTGTTCCTTGTAAGAGGGACCGCCGCCACCCAATGGGCTAAAATTTCCGATCGTGAAAACGAAAGAAACGACCACAACGGCCAGTAGAATTACGATCAGCCACTTAAAGTGCTTAGTTAGATAGGTTTGGATCCAGTTAAACATGGTATAAAAGAGAAACGAGAAACCGTAGATATGGCTAATCGCTTGTCAATAGACGAAAGCCGGGATTACTTGGCGTTATTGGTGGGGCGTCGTTTCGTTCTGGCTCCCAGTGATTAGATCGATTTTTCGAGCCACATAACATCCCAGTATTGGCCAAATTTTCGTCCCGCCTCCGTGAAAGTACCTACTTCTTTAAACTCGAATTTTTTGTGTAGGGCTCGTGACGCAGGATTCGGGAGGGTGATTCCGGCGAAGATACGATGAATGTCTTCGGTTTTTAATTGTCTGAAGAGTTCAGTATAAAGCAACGTGCCAACCCCTTTCAGATGATTGTCTGGGTGAAGATAGATTGCTGTTGATACGGAGGTTTCGAAGGCTTTTCTTTCGTGGAAGGGGGACGACCCGGCATAGCCGATTACGTGATCGTTTGTGGAGGCGACGAGAAGTCTAGAGCGGCCGGTTGCTGCGAATCCGGCTATCCAGTTTTTTCTTTCTCCGACGGTTAGGGCCTCCGTTTTAAAATTCGCTGGCGTTTCGTGAATGTAATGATTGCCGATGTCGTTGATGGCTTGTGCATCATCTAGTGTCGCGGTACGAATGGTTACCATGCTTCCGGATGGTTAGGCTTCGAGGAGTTCTTCCAGGGATTTTGATTCCCAATCATCTTGTAAGTTAGTCTCCGTCTTTTGGGCGTATTCGCGTAGGAGCGGATCGATATCAATGATGAGTTCTTTTCCTTCTGAATTGCCGTAGTTATCGAGGGACTTCTTGAACTGGAAAAGGTTTATCTTACTGAGCGGTTTCGCTGGCTGATAACGTTTGGTAGTGCCGCCCGGACTCACTTCAGGGGACAATGTCGAAATAAACCCCATGTCCATTAGGTTCGAAAGTGACTCGTTCAGGATTTGTCCAGGAACTCGCAATTTCTTACTGAGTTCTGTGGATGAGTAGGCTGGTTTGCAGGCTTTGAATCTACGTGCGACCAAAATGAGCGCCGCCAGACTGAGTGCCTCGCGGGTTGATTGGCTCGTGTTTTCCCATGCCTGTTGATTAGCGAGGAAATTGGCGTTTTGGATCGCATAGGTGATCTGTCCTCCAATGAGAATGAACACCCAGAAGATATAGAGGGCGAGCATGAGGATTGGGATGATGCCTAGTGAACCGTAGAGGCTCTCCTGGTTAACGACGTATTTTACGTAGAGAAATGATAGGTTCTTATTGAGTACCAGTAATAGGGATATGATGAAAGCACCGCTGAGTGCGGGAGCTGAATAAACCTGGGTGTTTGGGATGAAGCGATAAAAGCTAGCCAGTAGTATCCAAATGAGAAAAAAGGATAGGAGGGGAGCTAGCCATTGTATTAGGCTAAGAATGAGTGTGCCGAGCGGTAGTCCCTCGACCAGTTGTACGTAAGTGCCGGCTGAGTAGATGGTAAGGGATGTAACGACTAACACTGCGCCTAAGGTGAGAAAGGTCCAATAGAATACGATTCGTTGAAGCATGCTTCGTCCTCTTCTGACACCCCAGATATCGTTGAACGCTTTCTCGATCGCCATGAAGAGTTGAATAGCGATCATGGCTAGGAGAAGGATTCCGAGTACTCCGAATGCGCCAGATTTAGCGCTCTCAATAAAGCTGTTTAAGCTGTAGAGCAGGTTCTCGTTTATCAGAGTGCCGTTTGCCGAATTGTCGCTTGCCTCGAAGTATTCGGCTAGTGGAGGAGCCATGAAGATGACAAACTTGTTGATCAGTTCCAGGATGCTTGTTTGCTCAATTTTATCGATAATAATGCCAGCGGCGAGTAGCGATATCGCGGCTAATGGACCAATGGCTAACAGAGAGCTATAGCAAAGCGCGGCCGACCGTACGAAGACGTTGTTTCTTTTGAAGCCAGTCTTAACAAGCGAAAGTATTCGCAGTAGGTAGAATGCGAGATCTGTGAATTTGTGCCTGTCTGCGCGCTCGGTTTCCCAGATATCCTTTTTCAGGATATTGTTGACCCGATGTAACAGATCCACCCATTTGGTTTTCCAGTGCGGTTTCAGCATACGCTTCGTCGATCTACGATTGCGGGTATACTGTTTTGATTGTCGCGACCAAAGTCAACGACCGGTCAAACCGCAGGTGGATTCATGTATAGGTAATAGAGGAACAAGAAACCGATCATACCGCCTAGGGAACCAGGCCCTGTGAATAGGAAGAGAGAGGCCCGTGTGGTAAAGGTGTTTATAAAGGTGCTGAGCATGCTGATTGAGATCAGGGCTGCCATAACTGGCTCTCCAAAACTGTAAAAGTAAAGAGCCATAAATGCGAGGCCTACCGCAGCTCTGAACCTTACGATCGGATAGATAGTGGTTACTGAGAGGGCCAGGCAGATGGTTAGGAATAAATCAATAGCACCGAAGATTAGAAACGGATTTCGAATGATCTGATAGATATTCTGCGTGGCGACCGTATCGAAATTTAAGAGTATG
>CALGUT010000617.1 GCA_937920335.1 uncultured Opitutales bacterium | reverse complement strand
CCATTCATAGAGTACAAGCTTTTTCTTTGAGGAATTTAAAAACACTCCCTAGTCGCTGGGTGCGGGTTAATGTTACTTTCTGCCCACGCACAGGTCGCTGTGCCTCAGGACCAAACGACGATTCTGTCAGCCTTCGAAACCGGATCAGGAAGCGCGGAAGAAACCGATGCGTTCAAAATCCAGCTAGGCGGGTTTCTCCTCTCCAGCATCAAGACGACCTTCAGCCTGACCGATGCAGATGGAAACGGCGGGCAGGAAGTTGATTTCAAAAAAGACCTGGGGGGCAACAGTTCCTTGAATGTCTTCCGCCTAGATGGCGAATGGCGCTTCGCCGACCGGCACAAAATCCTCTTTACCTATTACGATCTCAACCAGACTGCCAGCCGGGTTATCGACAAGGAAATCGAGTGGGGCGGCGAGATCTATCCCATCAACACTACTATCAATACCCAGTTCAAAACTACCATCTACAAGCTGGACTATGGCTACAATTTTTTTAAATCCGAGAACCGAAATCATGAATTAAACGGGCTGATAGGGTTTCACATTACCAGCTTTAAGACGGCAATCAGCGAAGCTGCGCGGGGATCATCCGAAGGTGTTTCTGTCACCGCTCCTCTACCGGTGGTTGGCTTGGAGTGGAAAGCCAAACTCACGGAGAAGCTGACCTCCAAGGTGTCATTCGAGTATTTTGGTGTCAGCCTCGACAATAAATATACCGGCAACCTGTCCGACTTTCAGGCTTTGCTGGAGTACCGCTTGAACGGAAACTGGAGCCTGGGCGGTGGCTACAACCGCTACACGATGAGGGCCACTGTCAAAGGTGATGGAGGTCGATTGAAACTCTCGACCAGACATAGCTACAATGGCCTGATGCTCTTTGCTTCGACCCATTTTTAGTCCTCCTTCAGCTTTTCTGAAGCTGCGGGTCAATATTTGAGTCAGGCAAGAATAGAAGTCGGGAGAAACTTCAAAGAGACCCCCAGGCACTATTGTCTATTGTGGAAAAAGTGGTGGGCGTTCCTTGCATTCTAAAACCAACTGTTATCAGTCCTCCTGTTTAAAAGTTCGCGAGATCGGCTTATTCGATATTCATTGCGGTTCTATCCAATTGAATCGGGCCAAAAACATGGAGAACCTTCAAACGATAACGAATGGGCGCGATGTGAAGCTGCACCTTCTCGAAGTGGCATTCGCTAGATGGTTGATTGAGGAGCTAGCTAATGCCTAAATAGATAAAGAAGGCAATCTATGTTGATTGCGACGCTCTCATTCGCATGAAGGCCCTCACCGCTCGAGCAAAAACACTGCCGACTGTTGCAGAAATCGTCTCTCTTCTGAGGATCGGAATCCAAATACTGAATGCAGAGGTGAATCAGCTCGGGAACTCCTTCATGAGTAGTCCGCTTGTTTATCCGAAAAACGCCTAACCAAACTGCTTCTCAGATTCCATCCACCACTTCAACGTCTTTGGCCAACCCGTCTTTGTGCAATGACCGTATCGACTAACGCACAGGAGGTAAATGTCATCAACCTTGCCAAGAGAATTTTGAAAGAATAGATATCGCCCATGGCAAAATCGGATCCTTCCCTTGATCGACGAACATTCCTCACGCTATCTGGAGTAAGCTTGGGTTTATTGGCAAGCGGCTGTAAGCCAAAGTCGGAACCCTCAACTGGTTTAGAGGAAGTAACTCCTGAGCTGGAACGCCTACCGACAGTAGAAGCACCGCAAAAGAACGGGCACGAGATTGAAGAGTTGTTAGATATTCATTATACGGATACGGAGTGGGAGCAATTACTGACTGGCTACGACGACCAGATTGACCTTCTGAGAAAAGTTAGAGCGTTGAACCACCCCAATAGTCTAGCTCCTGCACAGGTGTTCGATCCCCGGCTTCCCGGAGTGAAATACAATACCGGCAACGATGTCTTTCGCTTGTCTGCGACGCCGACCCCTTTGCCGACTAACCAAGAGGATATCGCCTTCGCTCCTGCAACTCATTTGGCGCATTGGATTCAATCAAAACAGATTACGAGTCTCGAGCTGACCGAGCTCTATTTGAATCGTATTCAATTATTCAATTCACGATTACAGTGCTTTATCACAATCACAGAAGACCTGGCGCGAAAGCAAGCACAGCAGGCCGATGAGGAAATTAAGAAAGGGCATTATCGGGGTCCGCTTCATGGGCTGCCTTTTGGACTGAAAGATCTTTTCGATACTCAAGGCATTTCCACCACCTGGGGAGCGGCTCCCTATAAAAACAATATTCCCGATTCAGACGCCCATATCGTTAAGAAGCTCCGTGATGCCGGAGCAGTATTATTGGGTAAAACCAGCTGTGGAGCCATCGCTTACGGAGATATCTGGTACGGCGGCGTTACTCGCAACCCCTGGGATACACGGGAAGGCTCATCAGGTTCGAGTGCGGGATCAGCATCAGCCACCGCTGCGGGTCTGGTCGCTTTTTCCATTGGGACTGAAACACTCGGTTCCATTGTCAGCCCTTCAGTGAGGTGTGGAGTCACCGGATTGCGTCCGACATTTGGGCGGGTGGGACGGACGGGCGGGATGGCGCTTTGCTGGAGCCTGGATAAAATTGGGGCCATTTGCAGGTCGGTCGAAGATACGGCCGTGGTTCTCAAGGCAATCAATGGATTTGATTCCGGCGATGCATCCTCCATATCAACGGAATTCGATTACGCTGCGGATGCAGACTTATCGAAGCTTAGGGTCGGCTACGATCCACAGTTCTTCAGTCATGAAGAAGCGCATGCTCTGAACCGTGAAGTTTTCGCGTCTTTGAAATCAACAGGTGTGCAGTTAACAGAGATAAAGCTTCCTGCACGGAATGCTGAGCCCCTCATGCTGCAACTCTTAGTCGAAGCGGCAGCAGCCTTTGAAGACCTTACTCTGTCGAATAAAGACGATGAGCTTCGTTGGCAGGAGAATGAAGCCTGGCCGAACGGTTTTCGACAGACACGGTTAATTCCAGCCGTGGAGTATATCCAGGCAGATCGGCTTAGGCGCTTGTTTATGGAGGACATGGAGCAGTTGTTCCAAGACGTAGATGTAATTATAGGAGACAACTTTGGCGGAGGAATGCTGAGGATTACCAACTTTACAGGACACCCCCAGCTCACACTGCCCTGCGGGTTTATGAATAGAACTATTAGAGCAGCCTTCGAAGAAACGAATGTTGTCGAAGGTGAAACGGGGGATTTCCCCGCTAGTATCGGGATGTGGGGATCGCTGTTCGGCGAAAGTAAGTTGTTGGCCGTAGGAAGAGCGCTCGAGAAAACATTGAATGTGAATTCTCGAAGGCCTTCCTTTTAGGACTCGAATTCACCGCGACCCACAATTTCGCGCGGCCAGCGGCACCGGGTAGATTCTACCGGGTAAAGGAAATAACGAACGTTAGCCCCTGGGCGAATTTGCACACCGGGAGCAATGATCTGAGGCGCATAATTTCAGGCATCAGGAAGGACCCTTTTCGTATCCCTTGATCGTAATCCTAGCCTTTGCCCTAATCGGATAACCCCGCGGATGAGTTTACAGAGAATCCGCCTAAAAGCGATTAACTCGTGCTGCGCCCTAAATCCAAATGTGGACGTAACTTGAATGTGAGGGTCTTGCTCTGCCTGGCTGGTGAAGGGAGGATTGGATCAGTCCGTTGACAACGTTATCGAAAAAATGCCTCTCAACTCACCGATCTGAAAGCTGTGAGCCAAATCATTAGGGTATTTTTCTTTTATGAAATCGGGTCTAGCTTCCTGGTCTCCATGACAGGTCAGGCAGCTCTGTTGTACCGTTATGCGACGGTAGTAGTTTGTTCTGGAATTCCCCTTGTCCCAAAAACTGAGTAGAGTCTCGTCTTGCTCAAATCGCAATAGGGCTGCTGATTCAGCGGAGCTGGGTTTGTTGGCAGGATTCCGGTATTTGTGGGACACTTGGCGAAAAATCCACTCGTTCTCCGTAGCTATCATCTTGGCTTTCATTCCTACCGGCTTACAGACTGCCGCAAAGGTATCGGCGGTGGCCTCCCCGCTGACGCCCTGTGCGAGATTTTTCCGCAGGGTATTGATTTCCTCCACGAACGATTCCACGTCAGACGGACGGTTGTTCGATGCGCCCAACCATAATCCCATTCCCGCAACCATTAGTAATACTAAACTTCTCCAGTGCATGCTTACCAAAGTTGTAATATGCATAAGCATCGGCAAATCGACCGATCGACTATGGGTAACCCTAATTCAAGGCATAAGCCTCCTCGGTTTAGCGCTGCAACTCCCTGGAACCGCGGCTTTGGATTCAATTGCGAAGGGACCAGTGATCGGTATGGGGAGCTATCGGCCTCGGAATTTTAGCGGTTAAACAAATTTTGAATGATAACGGTAGATTCAATAACGATCCAATAGAATCATATGGGTTATTTAAATGATTCTATCTATGGACAAAGCCGTATAATGGCATCTGTTAAGGTATTCATAAATTGTTTATCTAATAAAAAAATAATTCAAAAAATAACCACCATGATCAAAAATACCGTAAAACTCATTATCGCCATCGGGCTTTCAATTGGAATTGCAACGTCTGCATTTGCAGGAGCTCATAAAAGCCACGAACATGCGAAAGACATAGTAGCAGTTGCCAGTTCGGCCGATGGATTCAGTACCCTAGTGGCCGCAGTTTCAGCGGCTGACCTAGTCGAGGTGCTCCAAGGTGAAGGACCGTTTACCGTGTTTGCGCCGACTGACGCAGCCTTTGCCAAGTTGCCAGCAGGAACGCTGGAGTCTTTGCTCGAGCCTGGGAATAAAGACCAATTGATTGCGATTTTGAAGTATCACGTAGTAGCGGGTAAAGTGATGGCAGCAGATGTCAAAGCCGGTGACGTTGGAACCGTAAATGGAC
>CALGUT010000616.1 GCA_937920335.1 uncultured Opitutales bacterium | reverse complement strand
GCCGATAGCACTGCATGAAAACCAACCAACAATAACAGAGGAAATACTAAGCGAATCATAGGACTTTTTTTGCGGAATAAATGTTACCTCGAAACTCAACCAGACCTGAATTAAAGCACCATCAGTTTAAACGCTGCCTGATCCTAAGAACGTATTACGGTGCCCCTCTTAAATGCAAAACATTTGCGTAAAGAAGTGTCTTAGCCGTTGCAAAAGCACTATTATCTTTCCACTGTATTTGCATCCTATCCATGCGCGTTCGTTATCTCATCCGTTTCGCATTGCTCTCCTTTTTCTTTACACTGAATTCAGGGCTTATCTTACCGACTCCATCTTATGCGCAGCCTGAGGAAGCATCGCTCCATTACAAAGTCGGAGAGCTAGCACGAGAGACCATTTACGCAAATGAAGTAATTCGCGTGAAAGCATCAGGGACGTCGACCGAAAACCTGGATGCGGTTCGAGAACGCGTAGCTCCTATTTATGGCTATCAAACAGACAAAGTCGCACAACAGTCCAAGGCCCTAGTAGATCGCTGGAGAACGACCCGTGAGGAATTTCTCGGGTCGTTAGAGAAAGTTTTTGGCAAACGTACGTTTAGAACCGTTGAAATCACTGCTCTTCCATTCAAAGAACTCGTAGCTGTCTTTCAAGCGAGTAACCCAGGTTTCCCAATAAGCGATACTCTCGCTCGCAGATGGGCCAGAGAAGACTTCTCTGAAGAGATAATTGAAGGGGTCGTAACGGAACTCGAAGCATTCATGACTTCATATTTCATCGTGACAGACGAGCACCTTGCGGCGACGACATTCAAACTTCCTGAAGTCGATTTAATAACCGTCGCTACTCCCCTTCCTCAAAACCTCGCTAGCCTGCGGAACGCCACCTTTGTTAAACTGGCTCACACCCAGTTCATATCTCAATCGAAGGCACAGGAAACCTTTTCCCAAAGCAATACGCTGCAAAGGGGTGCGGTGAATCAATATGTCGTCCAATTCGTTGCGGCAAATACAGTTTTTTTGGATAAGCTGTCAGTGGAAAGATGGCGCGGTGTCCAAGGTAAAAAGAACAGTGAGGTCGTATTCGAAGAAGGGGACGTGATCGTAAACAAAGGAGAAGAAATCACAGCAACGATCAAGGAAGCCTTGGACATGATGCTGATCAATCTGCGTTTCTCACGACTGAGATCATCCGTGCAAATCGAACTGGCTAAGGAAAACCAAGAGGGTTTTGAAGTTAAACCGGCACACGACTTAGGTGAAACGATAGAAATGAATCCTTCACCGGAGCCTTCTCCAACCTCTAAACCCGAACCAACAGAGCCCGCAGAAGAAAAGCCCAATGGCATGCTACCCCCGCTCTTAAGTCCGACAACCGTCGCACAGTCCGGGAGTCCCATTGAGCAACGAGATTCCATGAATTCAAGAGCATCGGCTCAGACAAACTCTGTTCAGCCACCCAGTGTTTCCCGACTAACCAAGACCTGGATAATCGTAATCGGAATACTTCTCCTGTTCTCCGTGTTGGCCATCGCCTATTTTCGTAGAGCACCGGTGGTTTACTTCGCCGACCAGCCCCCAGCGCTACTGGAGGATAAACGCCAAGGCTTAATTAAATCACTCTCGAACCAACTGACACAGACGTTGTTCAAACAGCGTCAGGAGCTTCTGAGAAGCAAAGAAGCCGCAATCGCCCAAGTGGCTGCTATGGAAAATCGCTTGGCAAAACTGCAACCGGAGTTCCTGAATAAACTAAAAGCTTACGAAGCACGAATTAAAGATCTGGAATCCCAGCTTGAGAGCCGCGGCGTAGATATTTCTGTGCTCAACAGGTCAAAATATACCAAAAAGCGAACTATGCCAGGTGTGCCAGTTAAAGGAACGACACCGCTACCCTTCCCCGGATCTGAATCAAGTGAGGAAGAACCTCCTGCAGACTTAATGAAGGAAGTATTGGATGATCTTGATGCTGAAGAGGTGTTGAAAAGCGCGCCGTAAAGGACTTATACCTGTAATCAACCAACTGCACTAGCGGCAACCTGCTCTCCCTTCTGAACCGGGACCTTGGCTAAAGCTTCGTTGTAGAACTTTTGCGCTTCTTCAAAACGTTCCATCCGACTCAGCAGCGCGGCCTTGTAGAGAAACGGCGATGGCAAATCAGGATTCGTATCAATCGCTTTGTCATAGGATAAGATGGCTTCTTCTTCACGCTTCAACACCTCGAGCGCTCGCCCGCGATTCACCCAATTCTCTACACGATCACTATCCAATTTCACTAACTGCTCATAATGCATAAACGCCGTTTCCCAATCCTCTTTTTGAAGGTAGCGTTTCCCCTCTGCTTCAAGAACTTCTACGTCCTTTTCATCTGAAATATCTACTACGACTGTTTGGTCTTCTTCATTCTCGGATAAACGCTCGAATACCTTTTCCACCTCTGCATCCACTGCAACCGGATCGTGATGCGCATTACTGCCAGCGAGCACATCATCGGCATGGATCATCCCAGCTTCCATTTGAGAAATTTTTTCTTCAAGTCGCTCAATTGCGGAGACAAACTTCTCGTTCGTGTCCGCTACTTTAGTATTCTCGACCAGATCCATCTCCGACCCCTCATGAACTCTATCTCGTCCACCTACGGGTAGCTGGGGTGTTCCCGCTTCAAGAGCCAAGGCCTGCGGCTGCATATAAATGGGCTGAACTGGCCGACTGATCAATTTGAACTGCAAAAATACCGTCACCAAGAACACCACGAGACCAAGGCCCGCAACGATTGAAACCGTAACGATAATCGTCTTATTCATTTCCTGCCCCATTTGTATGTCCCGCTCGTGGCCCGCGGCCACCGAGTTTTCCAAACTAGCAATTTTCAATTGTAGCGCAGACGCTTCTGCCCGAAACAAATCCTTAATAGCAGTTAGTTCCGCTGCGGACGCTGCGGCTTCATCAGGTTTCTCCTGTGAGGCAATGACGAATTTATTTAGATCTCTGAGCAGCTCATTCTCACGATCTTTCTGGCTCAACAACATAGATTCGATCTGGCGCAAACGGTCCCGAAGTTCACCGAGTTCCTGAGATTCTGCAGTTGCAGCGTCAAGAAAAGCTTCAATCGAATCCATATCCATAAAACTCTCAGATGCAGGTCTCTCACTGTCATCTTGAGCCACCAGGTTAGTTAACTGAACCAGTGTAATAGAAAAGAGTAGTAGGTAGACGACCTTGAATAGCCTCATGAGGATAGTTGAATAAAAAAAGTTGGGTAGAGTCCTAAAAATGTAAAAACAAAATTAGAATTTTGGTAGCTGGATAACTAATTAAAGGAATGAAGAGTTATCCTGCAATATCGTTCCTTCGCTTTTTTGTTTTTATTTGAACTCGCGAAACCACCCCCTGAACTATTCGATCAAAACACTATCATGTGGAGAGCCTTACGCCATCCCTCTTTGAGGGGTTTCATTTTTCAGCTATTTAATGTCGTATGCCTAACTG
>CALGUT010000615.1 GCA_937920335.1 uncultured Opitutales bacterium | reverse complement strand
CATTGCTGCTATTTTTATTTGGTTTCGATTCTGAATTCACAAACACTCCCTAGTCTGAAAACCGGGAAAGCCTACAATTTATATCAAATCCGACTCTTTCCTATCTACGTAAAACCTCTTTTCGATTGCTTGCTATCAGGATCTCTGGCTTTGAGAAGCCCTGACAATTTACCGAACGACCTATGAGCGACTTTAAAATCCTTGGAATTAACCAGTATTTGGTTAAAGGTCTGGACGAGATGGGGATCACTGATCCCACAGAAGTTCAGGAAAAAGCCATCCCCTTTCTGATGAAGGATGGGCGCGATTTTGTATGCCGCGCTCAAACGGGCACTGGTAAGACCGCCGCTTTCGGACTGCCGCTACTCGAACGCATCAATCACAAATCGGATAAACTGCAAGGACTCATCCTGGTGCCGACTCGCGAGTTGGCCCAGCAGGTTTCCAAGCACCTTTTCAAGTATACGAAATACACCTATAAGGTCTTTACTGAAGCGGTTTACGGCGGAGATAAGATCGAAAATCAGGTCAAGGCACTCAATCGTCCCACCCACATTGTAGTAGCCACTCCTGGTCGGCTAATTGATTTACTTAAGCTCAATGCGATCGACCTCTCTGCGGTCAAACGCGTGATTCTGGACGAGGCAGATGAAATGCTCACTATGGGATTTCGTGAGAATCTGACCAAAATCATCAACCTGACTAAGAACCGAGAAAGTATCTGGTTGTTTTCTGCTACGATCCCTGAAGATATACAAAAGCTCGTTAAGATCTACATGTCGCACGACGCCAAGCATCTGCTACTTGAGAGCAAGGACATCATGCAAAGTGCGATAACTCACCAATTTCTCAGGTGCAAAATCGAGGATAAGCCAGCCCGTATCGCAAAGTTTCTGGAAAAGCGAGGGGGAGAACGAGGACTCATCTTTTGCCGCTCTAAAGCAGGCGCCATCACACTCGGAAATTTACTCAATGAAATGGGTTACAAGACCGGCGTGCTACAGGGTAATCTGTCACAGAAGGACCGTGAGAAGATCATGCGGGCATTCATCAAGGAGCGTACCCAATATATCGTAGCGACCGACGTCGCCGCCCGGGGTATCGACATCGAAGGTCTCTCATTTGTCATCCACCATCAGCTTCCGGAAAACAGTGAGTATTACATTCACCGTAGCGGCCGGACAGCCCGCGCTGGACGGACGGGTATCTCTTTTGCGTTGATCGCGGGCAAGGATGCGCAAAAAATGCACGTTATCGAAAAGGAATTGAAGATTCGATTCCAGCAAGTTGCCTAACAAAAACTCTATGAAAGCGATCAACCCACTCAGTAAGCTGTTAGCCCTTGGGTTGATATTCACCTTATATTCGGGCTGCTCAGACCAATCAGGAATCAAGGATCCACTCGGGAGGACGTTGAAGTCCCACACAATAAATTACGTAGACGCTCCTATCGTCATCGACGGCAAACTGACTGAAGCGCCATGGGAGTCCGCTGCAACCGTGGGCCCGTTTGTCTTTCCCTGGGAAGTCGGCAATAACGAAGGCACTCGTGCGAAGCTGTTATGGGACGATCAGTATTTATACGTCAGCTTTGTCTGCGACGATGCACATATATCAGCCGAACACACCGAACGAGACAGCCCTGTTTATCGAGATGATTGCGTGGAGGTTTTTACCTCTCCCAACCCGGATCAATTGGAGAAGTATTTCAACCTGGAAATGAACGCCAGAGCCGCACATCTCGATTTCTTTCACCCCGAGGGTCCAGGTAGTAAGGCAAACTGGGATCCAGAGATTCTAATCGCTACAAGGTTTAACGGCACCTTGAACGACGATTCCGATAGTGACCAGAGTTGGACACTCGAAGTTGCTATCCCTTTTACCGCCTTTGCTGAGGTTGCAAAACACACCCCGCCTCAGGACGGAGACGAATGGCGACTCAATCTGAATCGCTTGGGTGACAAGACCAATCATGAACTGAGCCAATGGTCACCGGGCGATCCTGATAATCAGGGATTCCATGCCCCCCAGTTCTTCGGACGGGTGTTCTTCAAAAAGTAAGGACGCTCGTAGTTCGATCAGTCCGTCTTCGCAACGAGACTCTGAGCACACGGTTTAACAAGCGTTAAGCTTTTCAAAATGTTTAACGCTTGAAAACAACGTGTCCGATTGCACAATTTTAGAAACAGACGTCCCTGTTTTCGATCGTTATTCCCCGACCGCTCGCTCATGATAACCCCAAACGCTAATCGCTTCGTAAGCCTTGTGCTAGCGATCGTAACCTTCCTACCTTCACTCGCGGTATACGCAAACGAGTCCCCCTACTTCCCTCCTGTGAAAGGAACCTGGGAAACGATCGATGCTTCTTCAGTAGGCTGGAATTTCGCAAAGCTCGAAGCACTTATCAAAGCTGTTGGTGAACAGAAATCATCCGGTATACTCATTCTACAGAATGGAAAGATCCTCGTCGAAAAACACTGGCCTGAGGAAAACTATAAAAACGAGGGCTTCCGAAATGTCCGAATGATGCTCGGTACCACCCAAGAGGGTCACAGCATTGAGGACGTTGCATCCGCTCAGAAAAGCATCTCCGCAATCATTGTGGGAATCGCTCAACAAAAAGGACTTCTCGCAATACAAGATCCTGTGCACAAACACCTCGGTAAAGGCTGGTCGCGTGCTACCGCTGAACAGGAAGCCAAGATCACGGTCAAGCACCTGCTAAGTATGAGTTCTGGCCTCAAAGACGACCTCACCTTCGAAGCACCCGCTGGAACGCGCTGGCGCTACAATACCACCGCCTATGGACACACCATGCATGTCGCTTCCGCTGCAGCGGGTATGGAACCTAAAGCCTTGGTCAAGCAATGGCTATTTGATCCCCTCGGCATGAAAGACTCCCAGTGGATTTATCGAAAGGGCCTCGAAAACGCCAACATCAAGGATACAAATGTCTTTGGCCTTAGCACCAGCAACCGTGATCTCGCCCGTGTAGGACTCATGGTTATTAGCGACGGCAAGTGGGCTGGCGAAACTATCCTTTCCGACAGGCAATTCTTGCACGAACTCTCCCACCCGTCCCAGGAAATGAATCCTTCCTACGGCTACCTCTGGTGGCTCAATGGACAATCCATCGTAAATGCCGGCAATGGGTTAACGCCCAAAGACGGACCGCTCATCAAAGAAGCCCCCGATGACCTCTTTGCAGCCCAAGGCGCCCTGCAACGAAAACTCTACATCGTCCCCTCCATGGACCTGGTCATCACCCGCCTCGGCGACCAACCCAAGACCAAAGATTTCAACAACCAATTCTGGAAATATCTGATGGCCGCAGCGCCGAAGTGATCCCAAGACAACAGGTAGGGCTAACGCGTCCTCGCGATGCCGGTCAAACTTCCCAAGTATGATTTGGAGTTTTTGAAGTCTTCCAACGAATTTCGCTATTCCGTTCATTCCATCGATACAGGTATCTTGGTAAATTTGGATTTCGATGATATGATCACAGAAGCCTTGAAAGACTTCCTGGCTGTGCTGGAGGAGTATTAGTAGCATGATAATCGCTGGGCGATTGGTTACCAAGAGAATCTTTCCTTAACCTGAAGAAGAAGATCCATACAAGTCTACCAGATGCACTTTACCAGCTTGGACTTTCGAATCACCTCATCTTTAGTTAGAAATCGTAAGCCTCTACTCAATGCCGTGGCGACAATCGCCCTATCTGCGGGATCACGATGCTCCCAATCCAACTCGAGGCTTCGAGTCCATACTCCTTCATCGACGGGCACAATCTCAATACAACCCAGACGCTTTAATCTTTCCGTGTAATCTCGGATAGACATTCCGATATCCAGCTTTCCATTAAGGATCTTCACTCCCAATTCCTAAATGGATATCGAAGACACATACGCGCCCTCCTTCTCAATCTCCGCGCAGACTTTGGCTGCCTTTTTGGAATACTTTTCAGGATCGAGGGTCCACCAGAGTAATGCGTGCGTATCCAAGACAATCATCGGACTTCTGAATTATTGAATAAACAATGCCGAGACAAATCCCTGTCTTTGTCGGCGAAAGCAACAAGACTTATTCGGCACTGCGGGGACGTAGTTGCCCTACCTTTACAGGCTATTTTGTTAGGGCGATTGCATCCCTGCTCTGCCGCCGAAAGTTCTATAAAATATGGTATTTCGACTCAATAAAAGTCTACAGCTCTGACCATACTTCGCTCATAGGCTTCATGATATCCTCATGATACACTACCCCATTGCGGTGTTTACCAAATACACTCTCCAAAGACTCGCTTTTGGGGAGTGGCGTTATCTTCAAAGTGGGCTTGCCATGATCAGTTACAATCACCGTTTCGCCCGTTTTTTTTTCACCTCTCGAAATACCGAGAGCATCTTGGCTTTCAACTTGGATTTTGAAACGATCATGACCATAAATTGACTAGGGCTATGACCAGGATCAATAGTTTTACAAAATTCCCAAACTAAATCGACGGGAAAGTAGGAGCGGCAGTTTCGAAGAACTGAGTAACGACGTGACCGACTGCGAAGCAGATCGAACCACGGGACGGTCTTACCCTACCGTTCTTAGACGTCCTGTGAGGTAGGGCCACTGCGTCCTCGCAGTGCCGTATATTCGGCTTGGGAATTACCCACCCCTACGCAGCATCCTCGGACTCTTCCCCTTCCTCACCTTCATCCTGGGCATCGAGGCGCTTTTTCATCTCGTCAAACTGTTCCTGCATTTCCCGATTCTGCTTTTGGATTTCCAAAAAGTCTTCGCGTAACGTTTTGATATTCGCGTCCGGCTTTTGGCCACTCTTCAAATCGGTCAATGCCTTTTGCACAGCCTTGCGTTTAGGGTTCTCTTCTTTCCCGACATCGAAGGTTTCCAATACGGCAATCGCTTTGGGGTCATTCAGTATGCCGAGAGCGGACACAGCTGCCGTCATAATAGTGTCTTTCGGATTACTCAAATGGGAACTGATAAACTCTCGAACCTCTTCCTTGTCCTCTTCGTCAGAAGCCAAAGTCCCCAGTACTCGTAGCGCAGTCCCGTAGTCGCGGCTTTCGTATAGTTCACCTGCTTCCGTTAACCGAGAAATGAGTGGCGCTATGTACTTCGGATTCCGCTGTTTTTGCATGGCCGTGAACGAAGCGATCGACCGTATCTGACTGTGCGAATCGCTGCGTAGTTCTTCGAGCAAGGTCGCTTCCACTTCGGGTGTATGATAGGGAGCCAGTCCCACAATAGCAGGTCCGGCGATGAGCGCGTTGACCTCGTCATCCAGCAGCGCGATCAACTGCGCAGGAATACTTTCATGAAAGTAGGATGCCACTGCCCTGACCACAGCCAGACGCGCCTTTGCGTTCTCCTGATCGAGTGAAGCGAGCAAAGCTCCCCGAGCATCGTCTTTTGAGATCTCCTTCAGAGCCTCCGCAGCCACACTGCGAACACCATGGAACGCATCGCTGTTTAACGCTTCCGTAATCGCTTCAATCGCCTTTTTGTCGGCCTTCTTTTGCAAAGCCTCAATCGCGAGCACACGCCCCAGCATGTCGTCTTTGTTTTCCAATTGAGAAAACAACAGAGGTCGCGGTTTCTTCACCTCGATTTTTGCCAACAACTCATAGTCGGGATCGACGCGGAAGATATCCGGTTACTTGGACAAGGATACATAGAAATCTTCTTTGCTTTGCGACAGCTGCAAGGTCTCTTCGACCACAGTCGACCCAGACATGAATCGCACCTTGAGCGGTACTGCAAAGGTCAGAACGCTCTCTGAAAGCTTCTGGATCTGCGCCACGCTGATCTTTGCAAGTTTGCTTTTGGCATCCCAGCTATAATCAACTGACAACTCTGGATGGTGGGCATGAAACACATACTGATCAAAAAACTGATCCCAATCCCGGCCCGATAGTTCTTCGATAATACCCATCAAATCTTCAGTCCGTGCCACATTATACGAAAATTGATCGAGATACTCCTTAACGCATTTTCTGTACAGTGCATCACCCAATTGACTGCGAAGCATATGCAGGATCCAGCTCCCTTTGGGGTAGGCACGGTAATCAAACTGTTGGACTGGGTCTGTGTATTGTTTCCACACCATGGGTGTTACATCGTTCTTCTTGGAAGTTACAGCACCGGCGTTACCTCTCATTTTCCAAAGAAATTCATCACGTCCGTATGCATGTTCTTGATAGAGCGCATCGTAGTAGGTAGCGAACCCTTCATTCAGCCAAATGTGGCTCCAGTCCTTGCAGGTGATAAGATCTCCAAACCATTGGTGAGCCAACTCATGCGCAACAAGACCTTCCGCCGACCGGATCTTACGGGTCTCCTCGTCCTGAATAGACCGCATGGTCATGGTTGATTGACTCACGTTCTCCATACCACCCCAGTTAAAATCCTCGACTACCACCTGATCGTATTTATCCCACGGGTACTCGACGCCGATGTAGTCTTCGAAAAAGGCCATCATCTTTTTGGTTCCATCAAAGTAGATCTCGGCGTGTTCCATCCGGGATGGAGGCATCCAAAAGGCCATGGGGATGTTGCGGTACGTATCTTCGATCTTAGCGAAGTTACCGGCACATAAGGTTATCAGGTAATTCACATGCGGCTGATCCTGTTTCCAATGCCACGCTACCAAACCCGTTTTCGAATCCTTCTTTTCCGATACCTTCCGTCCACTAGACAAGGCCACCATACCCTCCGGGACATGTGCGATCATTTCGGAAGTAAACCGTTCATTCGGGTAGTCGTAACAGGGAAACCAATGCCGATGCTCGTGCATTTCGCCTTGAGTCCAGATATGCGCTTCACCTTCTTTATAACCCATTTCAGGGGTACGGAAATAGAGCCCGATTTCTGGCTCCGCCGAGTAGGTCACTTCCACGTAACTCTCCTTCCCTGCCGGAATCGGTTTTTTGAATGTAATAATCAGTTTCTCATCCGTGTTCTGATAATCCTCAATCACCGCGCTCGACTTCACCGAGTCGATATAAAGATCCACTGAATCCAGGCTCAATTCGTCCAAGGGCATGGCCACGGGTGAGAAGTTGATCCTCACCGTCCCACTTACAGTTCGCTCTTTGAAGTCAGGAGTCACTTCCAGCTTCAGGTGTAGCACATCGATCTCTTTGCTCGGCGCATAGTGACGGGTCAAATGACTTGAACCGTCCTGATGAGCATCCAACCGACAATAGTGTGCTCCACCAAAATTGCTCTCCGCACCCGTAAGTAACAGGATTGACCCTAAAAATAAGAAAACCAGTGATAAGAGGTGCTTTAT
>CALGUT010000614.1 GCA_937920335.1 uncultured Opitutales bacterium | reverse complement strand
CACTAACGATAATAATGGGCCTCTAGCCTCTTGCACTTGTTAGTTGAATCTGCGGAGTAATGTACTGCTATTTTTTTAGCTTTGCGAATATGATTGGGCCTAATCTGGACCTTCCAACGAGCGCTTTCGTTCACGGTGGGTCAGCCAAATCCCTATCTGACATGTATCTTACAGATCCCAATAAAACGATTGTTGGAGGGACCCTGCCTTTCGTTGGTTCGTTCGTTATAACTGCTGCGCTGGTTATCGCGTTGCCGCTGACTCAAATGGCGACGAATGTCGATTTTGGGTACGAAGAGGAGGTTGGAACGACCGTGATGGTTGCACCGCCGCCAAATCCTCCTGAGATAGAAACGCCGCCGGAGGAAACGGCAGACGAAGAATCCCCTGAACTAGATCAGGAAATGTAGAAGCTCTCATTGGATCAGATTAGCATGGCTCTCAATCCAGGCACTGGAGGAATGAGCGGTGCAGCTACGATTGATATGGCTTCGTTTGAGCTGTCAGATAACCTGAGGGATATGGTGTTTGAGATCGCTGACTTGGACGAAGCCCCAGAGCCGATTGTTCAGATCGCTCCTATTTATCCGTCGAAGCTGAAGAAAGAAGGGATCCAGGGACGGGTGTGGATAATATTTATAGTGGATGAAAACGGGCTCACCAGCAAACAGCGGGTGACTGAGTCACCCCATGATGAACTGGCAACGTCGGCTCTAAAGGCGATTCGTCAATGGAAATTCAAACCGGGCAAGAAAGACGGAAAAGCTGTTAAGACCCGGGTGCAAATTCCGCTGGCATTCACATTCAAGGCTTAGCAAGCGCCTAACGCGATTTCCGCTTCGCTCCCTTATCTAAGGCACTGGAAAACCAGTCGTTGGTGGGCTCAGATTTCTTTGCGGGTCGATGGACACGGTTGGGTTGATTACGGGGCCCCTTTGAATCTCCGCGACTGGTTCGTGTGTCCCCGAGCTCCGGTTGCGCACGCATAGAAAGGGCGATCCGTTTACGGGCAAGGTCGACTTCTGTAACGGTGACTTGCACTTTTTGTTGCACCTTTACGATCTCTGCTGGGTTGCTAACAAATTTGTCCGCGAGCTGGCTGACGTGCACAAGTCCGTCCTGATGCACTCCTATATCTACGAAGGCGCCAAAGGCAGTTACATTGGTCACGATACCGGGAAGCTTCATGCCGACTTCGAGGTCTTCCATCTTCTCCACACCGTCTTGGAAGGAAAACACTTCAAACTGTTTGCGGGGGTCACGACCCGGTTTCGTTAGCTCTTGCAGAATATCGGTGAGGGTAGGAAGGCCCACCTCGTCGGTGACATACTTCTTCAGGTCAATCTTTTGGCGCAGTGATGCATCTCGCATCAAGTCAACCACTTTGCAGCCGACGTCCTTAGCCATTTGTTCTACCAAACGATAACGTTCAGGGTGCACGGCACTGGCATCGAGCGGGTTTTTGGCTTCTCTAATCCGTAGAAACCCGGCTGCTTGTTCAAACGCTTTGGGACCAAGACGAGCCACTTTCTTGAGTTCGGTGCGCGATTTAAACGGACCGTTCTCGTTACGGTGAGTGATGATGTTTCCGGCCAGTTGTGGCCCGAGTCCAGACACGTAGGAAAGTAATTGTCGACTGGCGGTGTTGAGCTCCACGCCTACACGATTCACACAACTGACCACGACATCATCCAGGCCCTGTTTTAGGAGAACTTGATCTACGTCATGCTGATACTGTCCAACACCAATGGACTTAGGATCCAGTTTCACAAGCTCAGCGAGGGGATCCATGAGGCGACGTCCGATAGAGACCGCTCCACGGACCGTGAGGTCTTCGTTGGGAAATTCTTCCCGAGCCACTTCAGATGCGGAATAGATGGAAGCACCGCTTTCACTGACCATGACGACCAGAATGTGTTTAGGTAGGCCAATCGCTCTTACGAAGGTTTCGGTTTCACGGCTGGCAGTTCCGTTGCCGATTGCGATCGCTTCGATCTTAAAACGGGCGCAAAGACCTAGGATGGTGTCAGCCGCAACTTTGACCTGGGAGCCTGAGATCGTGGGATAAATAACATCGTTATGCAGTAGCTTTCCTTGGGCATCGAGGCAGACGACCTTGCAACCTGAGCGGAACCCGGGGTCAATCCCCAGAACGTTCTTTTGTCCTAGTGCCGGGCTCATGAGTAACTCTGACAAATTATCGGCGAAAACCCGAATGGCTTCAACGTCTGCGAGCTTCTTGGAGTTCAAGCGTGTTTCCACTTCGATAGCCGGACACAACAAGCGTTTGTAGCCGTCTTTGACCGCGAGCCGGATTTGTTCGGAGGCTGGTCCGTGACCTCTGACAAATTGAGACTCGAGCTCACTGCAGGCACGTTCGTCATCTACGACGATCCGCATCATCAATATGGTTTCTGATTCACCGCGCCGGATAGCGAGCAGCCGGTGACTCGGGATTTTGGCAAGTGGTTCCTTCCAATCAAAGTAGTCTTTGAACTTCGCACCCTCGGCTTCCTTTCCACGGATCATCGTGCTTTTGATTTCGCCTGTTTTTTGAAACAAATTACGGAGTTTGCCGCGAGCTTCTGGACTATCGCTGACGCGTTCTGCAATAATATCCCGGGCGCCGGCGAGTGCTTGTTCTTCGTCTTCGATTCCTTTTTCTGAATCAATGAATTTTCTCGCTTCTGCCGCGAGATCCAGATTTCCCGATTGCTCGTTCAGGAGGTCCGCTAAGGGCTCGAGACCGGCCTCCTTGGCTATGATTGCCCGGGTGCGTCGTTTGGGGCGGTAAGGTTGAAATATATCCTCCAGCTTCGTGAGGGTTGGAGCTTCCATAACGGCCGCTTTCAGGGCGTCGGTCAGTAGAGAACGTTCCTCGAGGGATTTGAGGATGGTTTGGCGCCGTTGATCAAGGCTCGCGAGTTCACCAAGTCTGTCGCGAATGGCCGTAATCGCCACTTCATCGAGGGTATCGGTAGCTTCTTTGCGGTAGCGCGCAATAAAGGGAACCGTACCGCCTTCTTCCAGTAATTTTCCGACAGCAGCTACCTGCTGAGGACGGATATTCAACTCCTTTGCGATTTGTTCGATGTAAGCCTGATTCATGAAAAAAGTGGCGATGTTCGCCACTCATCGGAGCCAATGCAAACCTGATCTATAACTGAATGAAGGAATTTAAAATGACTCCCATTTTTTGGGAAACTGAGCCTTCAAAGGGGGGAGATTAGTTGCCAGCAACTTGTGCGGTTTCGGCCAGAGCCATAAGGCGCTTTACCACCTCGGGGTTCTTCGCGGCAACATTGGTTGTTTCGCTGAGATCGCGGCCCAGATGATAGAGTTCTAATCGGTTGGTTCCGTAATCCATTTCAGTCCAGTCACGTAGCTCTTTGAGGTTCGGGAGTCTTAGTTTCCAGGGGCCTTTGCGAACCGCTTGGAGCTCGTGGGCTTCGAAGTAGAAAAATCCGTCTCTGGCGCCCGACTCACTGTTTCCAAGCAGGAGGTCCACCTGATCTACGCCGTCTATGATCCGATCGCTCGGAACCCGGTCTTTCAGGCCGGCAAGCGCCGCAAAGGTCGGGAGCACGTCGAGGGTAGAGAATATGGCATCACTAGATTTGTTGGCTGCGACTTTGCTCGGCCAGCGAACAATCGCAGGAACGCGTACGCCGCCTTCCCAGGTAGAGCCTTTGGCGCCACGTAACGGACCCGATCGGCCCCAGGCAAGCTCTGGACCGTCGGTCCATTCTACAAACTTGGCGTTCTTAGCATGCTGACGGGCGTGGTCATTCGACCAAGGACCATTGTCTGAGGTGAATAGAACGACTGTATTTTCTCTCAACCCCAGGTCGTCGAGGGCCGCTAGTAACCGCCCCGTTTCGGCGTCCAATTCTTCGAGAGTATCGGCATAGAGTCCATTCCCGGTGCGATCGCGATACTCGGGTGATGCGTCGATGACGACGTGCATCATGGTATGGGCCAGGTATAGGAAGAAAGGTTCGTCTTTGTGCTCGGTCAGAAACTCGATGCTTTTGTCTGTAAAGAGTCGGGTGAGCATTGCCATGTCGTTGGTTGTCTCCAGCTCCTCGCGATTGTTATAGAGGGTTACTTTGTTGCCGTCGTTGGCTCCTAATGCTCCGTAATAATAATCAAATCCCTGGGAGTTGGGAACGAGTGCTTCTTGGTAACGGCGCCTCGACATATCCCACTTGCCGACACAGCCCGTGGTATAGCCGGCATTTTGCAATATCTCAGAGATGAATACCTCATCCGAATTAGTTGTCCATCCGCCTCCCACACGGTGAGGGTAGCGTCCTGTCATAAGGGATCCCCTGGAAGGCCCGCACACCGTTTGAGCATAAAAGGAGGTATAGCGTGTCCCTTCACTGGCCAGCTTATCAATATGGGGTGTGGCCGCCTGGTCGTTCCCATAGGATGAGAGATCGCCGTAACCGAGGTCATCGATGAAAATGATGAGGAAGTTGGGACGACTCGATTGAGCAAATGAGAAGAGGGGCAAGGCAATACCGAGAAGTAGAACGTACAGCTTCATTAATGTGGGGTAATGTATTCTGTTGTTGGAATCTGTCCGGCCTATTCAAGTTTCCCTGAATCGCGGAGTTTGTAAAGAAGGTCTGGTTTGGACAAGTGAGTGACTTAGCTGTCGATGCGGTAAAGGTGGGTTTTGGTCCGGATGATGAGGGAACTTTCTTTAACGGCTGGGGATGCGAGCATCCCGTCATCGAGCTTGTTTTCGTGAAGTAGTTCGAAGGTATCGCTGGCTTTGAAAATACGTCCGTCGCCGAATTCGTTGAAGGCATAGATGAGGCCGTTTGTGTAGAGCAGGGAAGCCGAGTGGTTTCCACCCAGGCCCTCGCGCCATATCATCTCGCCGTCTTCAGTATTGAGACAGGTAGCGACACCTCCGTCGTCGACCATATAAAGCCGATTGTCAGTAACTATAAACGAAGCCCGCCGAGGCACATTCTTTTTATAGGTCCATTTAACATGGGTGTCGGTGATATCTCCTTTGCCGTCGGGATCGATGGCTAATAAGTCTGCCTTTCCGTATCCGGTAGAAATATACACGGTCTTACCATCGAAGAAAGGGCGTGCAGCTGCGGAGTGGCTGGGGAACGTAACATTCCAGATTTCGTTTCCGGTCTTGGGGTCGTAGGCGAAGCATGATTTTGCTCCAATGCTGATCAGTTGCTCTTGTCCGTTAACGTTGATGACAAGGGGTGTGTTGAAACCTTTGCGCAGATCACCGCCAGCCTTGGGCTCCCCATCGACGAGGTCATTATAGTCGGTTGATCGATCGGTTCTCCAGACGGTCTTGCCGGTCTTCTTGTTAAGTGCAGTGACAAACTGGTAATCGATGCCATCCATGGTCAGGATGAGGAGATCGTTGTAAATGATGGGTGATGAGGCTGGGCCACGGTAGTGGAGGCAGTTGATGTCTCGCCGCTGCCAAATAACTTTTGCGGTCTTGGGGTCGATGCAGGCTGTTCCATAGGTTCCGTAGTGGATGTACGCATACTTGCCATCGGTAACCGAAGAGGGAGTCGCGTAGGTGTTTATGCCGAATCCTCCGAGCGGCTCGACGTCGGTGTTTTCGAAGATGAGCTTGTCGTGGATTACCTTTCCGGTCTTATAGTCGATCGTTACGAGAGAGTTTTGGGTCCCGTCCTCGGTTGCGGATGTGAGGACGATGGTATTATTGAGGATTATCGGTGTGGAATTTCCATGATTATTGATGGCGGTCTTCCAAGTGACGTTTTCTGTTTCACTCCAGGATTCTGGAAGCGAATTCTCAATCATGCCATCGTGATTGGGCCCACGAAAGTCTGGCCAGTAAGTCTTGGCGGTTAGTCCCGTGGTGAGGGCGATTAGAAGCAGGAGATGTTTCATAGGGTAATGGGATGTGGATGAATCAGGCTAGTAGAGGGAAATCATTGGGTCCGATTCGGTTGTTTGGGTGACTCTTGTAGTTAACGCTGAGAGAAATTCATTGCTACGGCAAGTAGATGTGAAGACAAATAAGGACCACAATCTAAACCCTAAGTTTCCCATATTATGAATCAATCACGTAGAAGTTTTATCCAGAAAGGTATTCTCGGAGCGAGTGCGCTCGTTCTCGGATCGCATTCTGTGCAAGGGGCTCTTGGCTCTGGAATCAAGATTACCAAGATCAGTCACTACCGTGACCCACAGTATTTGAAGCCGACCTTTGCGCAGGCCCGTGATATTGTGTTGATAGAGACCGATGCGGGGATTTCGGGGATCGGCGAGGGTGGCTCGAAAGAGATGATTCAAAACTGTGCTGAGATGTTGATCGGTGAAGATCCCTTTCGTATCGAGCATTTGTGGCAGAAGGTTTACCGCCAGTATTTTTATCCGTCGGGCCGGGAGCGTCTACATGCGATGGGCGGCTTGGATATGGCCCTTTGGGATATAAAAGGGAAATTCTTTAAAACGCCCATCTACGAGTTGCTCGGTGGCCTGACCCGTGACTACCTGCCGTGTTATTCGACGGGATTCCCAGATCAAGGGTCTGTGAAAGAAACGGCTCGAGCCTGTATCGAGGCTGGGTTTTACGCCTACCGCGTAGGAACCGTTTCAAACGGACCCATTTTTGATTCCCATAAGTTTCTCGACGAGAACCTACGTTTCTATGAAGAGGTTCGCGAGGGAGTTGGTGAGAAAGGGCAGTGGGCTACCGATTTTCATACCCGCTTCGATACCGCAGAGGCGGTGACGATGGCTGGCATGATTGAGCACTTGAAACCGTTGTTTGTGGAGGATCTCGTACGATCTGAGAATCCGGGGGTCTATCGCGCCTTGAGAGATCGTATCAACGTACCGATTGCAGTCGGCGAGCAGTTTGGCGACCGCTGGGACTTGAACGAGTTGGTCGAGGAAAATCTAATCGATCACTCGCGGGTAACCCTCCCCAACGTGGGAGGCATTACGGAGATGAAGAAAATCGCGGCGCTTTGTGAGACCCATTACGTAGGCGTCATTCCGCACTTTACGGGTCCGATTTCCACGGCGGCGCTGGTTCACGTGCTTGCGTCTTCGTCAGGATTCGTTTTAACGGAGCTGACCAAAGACGGTCCGGAAGACATCCGGTATCTGAATGATGATTTCGTGAGTTTCAAAAATGGTAAACTGTATCCGAATGAACGACCTGGATTGGGCGTCGAATTTAAACCTGACCAGGTTGAGCTCGTGAATGTGATTACCAAGCCCTCGGCTTATGATCATCCGGTATTCCATCGTGGAGACGGATCAATCACT
>CALGUT010000613.1 GCA_937920335.1 uncultured Opitutales bacterium | reverse complement strand
ACCTATTATAACACTAAGAAAGCTAATGGCTCACAGCTCCCCGATGAAAACTATGCACGAGAAGTCATGCAGCTCTTCACCGTAGGTCTATGGATGCTAAATAATGACGGGACCCTTCAATTAGATGACAACGGAGAAGCGATCCCCACCTATGACAATTTTCATATCACGGAACTCGCTAAAGTATTCACGGGGTTAATACGGGAGACCAACAAGCCAGACAAGTATTGGAATCCTAATCGCGTAGAACCCATGCGAGAGAACAACAATCAGCATGATAAGACAGCAAAAGAGATGTTCGATGGAACGATCATACCCGCTGGAAGAAATGCGAAGGTAGATATTGATCAGGCATTAGACGTTCTTTTTAACCACTCAAACACGCCCCCATTTATTTCCTACCGGCTCATCCAACGGTTTGTGAGTTCGAATCCAAGTCCCGCATTTGTTGAACGAATTTCCAATGTATTCATAGACAACGGCAACGGAGTTAGAGGAGACCTTGGCGCAGTAATCAAAGCGATTCTACTAGACCCAGAAGCGCGGGATGCAGGTTATATGATCGATGAAAACAGGGGAAAGCTCAGGGAACCGCTCCTAAAATTCACACAGCTCTGTCGCGCTTTCGACCTTCAACACAATGATCAGAATCCACATTTCTGGATGCAGCCTTTCGATGACGACTTCGGCATGTCTCCCTACAAATACCCCAGTGTATTTAATTTCTACTTACCCGAATATGTTCCAAGTGGAGACATCGAAGATGCAGGACTCGTAGCACCTGAATTTCAGATTTTGGATGACTCAACGGGGTTGAAGACATTTGAAGTTTTCAGAAGACTTATCGAACAAGGGCTCGTGGGAGGAATAGCAGCCGGTGATAATCCAAGGCCAACCCTCAACTACATGAGACCTGGAGAACCTGATACCTTGGAGCTTCAAATAGCCAAAAACGGAACTGTCGCAGAACTAATTGACCATCTGGACCTTCTGCTGACTCATCAGACTCTCGGTGAAAACTCCAAGGCGATAATCACAGAGTCCGTCGAATCGATTCCTTCGATATTTCCAGCTGAACGGATCAAGCGAGCGATATTACTCATCAGCATAAGCCCCGAATTTGCAGTCCTAGAATAGAAGAACACATATGAAAAAAGATAGATTACTTTCTAGACGACGTTTTCTAGGCGAAGCCAGCTGCGCCGCCGTTGGTTCCACGGCTCTCTATTCGAGTCTATTGAACCTTCGCATGACGAGTACCGCTGCCGCGGCAGACTTGAGCCCAAATGACGATTACAAGGCCCTTGTTTGCCTATTTTTAGCTGGCGGAAATGACTCTTACAACATGTTAGTGCCAAACAACAACAGCGCGTATGCTGAATACAAAAACACCCGTGATAATATCGCACTAGATAAAACCGAACTTCTTCCAATCACGTCGAATGGCCAGCCCTATTCCGAATTTGGAATACATCCGAGCATGACGGATGTTCGAGATCTCTACAATTCCGATGACCTCGCTTTTGTTGCAAATGTTGGGACCTTGGTAAGGCCCACGACGAAAACCGATTATAACAGCAAGCAGTTCCTACCGAGGGGATTATTCTCGCACTCCGATCAACAAGTGCACTGGCAGACCTCAGTCCCGCAAATAAAGGGTTCATCACCAGGTGGTTGGGGTGGACGCACAGCAGACTTACTCATGTCGATGAATGAAGGGTCGCAGGTGTCCATGAACATCTCTCTGAGCGGAGTAAATATTTTCCAGGTAGGGAATGATGCTTTTTCCTACATCAGTGGCCTAAACGGTGGCACAGATATGGTCGGCTATTCAGATGCCACATTCGCTGGTGCCGTAGATAGCTTATTAGAAGAGAATTACAAAAATACATTCACACGGACGTTTGCGAAGAATACCCGTCGATTTATTGACTCATCTATCGCTTTCAATGAAGCTATCGAAGGAGTAGATATCTCAACTCCTTTACCCCCTACCCGCCTTGCAGAAAGGTTTAAGATGGTCGCAAGGACCATTGCAGCGCGGGAAGCGCTTAACATGAAACGTCAGACATTCTTTATACGCGCTGGTGGATGGGATCATCATAACGAAGTAAACAACGCTCAAACGGTTATGCTGGCTGAGATCAGCCAGGCGATTAAGTATTTCAAAGATGCTTTGGGAGAAATCGGAATGACAGATAATGTAGTTACATTTTCTGCATCCGATTTCGGACGAACATTGACGTCAAACGGTGTAGGTTCTGATCATGCATGGGGTGGCAACCACATGGTCATGGGCGGCCCGGTAAACGGAGGGAGGATCTACGGAACCTATCCATCTTTGGCCTTGAACAGCAGTCAGGAAGTAGGAAGAGGGCGCTTGATACCAACTACATCCGTCGACGAATATAGCTCTGAAATAGCCCGATGGTTTGGCGTATCCTCTTCTGAAATGGACACTGTTTTTCCCAACATTAAGGAATTCTACGATCCGATGCTCATCACGAATCCACTTGGATTCCTATCATAGAACTATTGGTAATATTAGTAGCTAATGCTCGGTAACCAAAGCACAATCTTTGGAAACATCATCAACAATGCTAATCCAATTAGCTGTAAAATAATGAAAGGAATTACTCCGCGGTATATATGTCCAATCGTGATTTCTTTGGGAGCCACGCCTTTAACATAAAATAGTGCGAATCCGACAGGAGGAGTCAGGAATGATGTTTGTAGTGTCATGGCAAAGAGAATACAGAACCATACCAACGAGGGTCGTGACGACGCATCCATACTCGTTTCAGTAAGCCACGGGAAATTCATTTGAGAAACGACCAGTCCGACGATCGGAAGGATGATCAGTGTGATCTCGATCCACTCGAGAAAGAATCCGAGCAAGAAAACGACAAAGAGAATAACTCCAATTTTCGTATAATCGCCAACATCCCAGTTCTGCACGAGATCCGCAATCAGCTCATCCCCACCCAAGAGACGCAAAACTAAAGAAAAGCAGGTTGCTCCGATAAAAATTGCGAAGAGAAAGCCCATGGTGTGGAGCGTTCCTTGCAAGGACTCACGAATTACCTTCAAGTTGAGTCGCTTGTTCATAGCGGCTAGAACCATGGCTCCTGCCGCCCCTAGACCACTCGCTTCAGTGGGTGTGGCGATGCCGTAAAAGATCGAGCCCAAGACAATCATAATGAGCGCCAGAGTTGGAATAATGGCAAACGCAAGCGCACCGAATCCCCCCTTCGCTTCATCCCCTACTTCCAATTTAACAGCAGGTGCCGCATTGGGCTTAATCAATGCGTATCCCACAATAAACACGGCATATAGCGTAGCCAGTAACATTCCGGGAATCACAGCTCCCAAAAATAAATCACCTGCCGAGAGCTGAAGTCGGTCGGCCATGATAATAAGCATGATACTGGGAGGAATCAAGATACCCAAAGTCCCAGCACTACAAACGGTTCCCACAGCCAGTGACTTTTTGTAATTGGCATTCATCATTACAGGTAAGGATACCATTCCTAAGAGAACGACACTGGCACCAATGATTCCCGTAGAAGCCGCAAGTAGAACTCCAATCAAGGTTACACTAAGCGCCAACCCTCCAGGAAAACGACGGGTCAACAACCCTAATGAATGCATCAACTTCTCCGCTAGCCCAGATTTATCCAGAAAATTCCCCATAAGGATAAACATTGGTAGCGCAACAAGTACCCAGTTACCCATCAGTCCATAGATACGGTTAACAACCAGGGAAAATACTTGAAAATCCAATCCAGAAAACGAACCTAATATGAGATCTGAAGCCACTCCAACCGCAGTGGTAATTACCGAAGCACCTCCGAGAGAAAACCCAACAGGAATACCCAAAAGCAGAAATCCCAGAAAACTAAACGTGAG
>CALGUT010000612.1 GCA_937920335.1 uncultured Opitutales bacterium | reverse complement strand
CATACACGTGCTTTCCAGCCTGAGCGGCCCAGATCGTCATCAGCGAGTGCCAGTGATTGGGTGCCGCTATCGAGATCGCATCGATACTCGGGTCTTCCAGAACCGTTCGCACATCGGACACCCCTTTCGTCGTGAATCGCCCCTCGACCTTGGTCGCCAGATCTTTCAGGCGCTCGGCCAACACGGTAGCGTCCGGGTCGACCAGGTAAGCGATCTCAACATTCTCCTGTTCCAACCAACCAGCGATGTGACTCTTCCCCCGGCCATGCAACCCGACCACGGCGATGCGCAACCGGTCGTTAGCTCCGATCACGGCATGCGAAGCACGGGTCCCGCAGATAAGCAGCGAAGCGCCCAGCGTGGATTGTTTAAGAAAGTGGCGGCGGTTGGTGGGGGTCATCATAGAAGGTTTCCGACTGAACGTTGTTATAATCGCGGGGTGAGTATCAACCAGAGTGAAACAAACTCCGGGAGAGTTCAATTCACAAAGGTGACTATCACAGGGTGGTCAGGTAAGACGTTAAAGCTGTTCAATGGAGTAGAGACCGGCTCGCAGCGCAGGACCGGAACCAAGCGGTTGCAAGGCTTGAAGGCTAAAGGGATTCTCTCACGGAGCACACGAAGGAAGCGTTATTCGAATATGAAGAAAAAAGGACACGTGGATCGCGGTGTTAGCAGTCATTAAGCTCAGGATCCGAGACGGAGAGACACCTAGAACTTGCCGATGGTCTGGGGACCGATATCGTCGAGAGTACGGGCGCCGGTGGACATCATGGCCAGCTTCAGTTCGAGGCGCAGCATTTCGAGCACGCGTTCGACACCTTCCTGACCGAAGGCGGCAAGACCCCATACGTAGGGGCGTCCGATTCCGACTGCGGTTGCACCAAGAGCGAGGGCTTTAAAGATATCTGTGCCACGACGAAATCCGCTATCGACCATTACCGGGATTTTTCCGCCGATGGCTTCCACTACTTCGGGGAGACTATCGAGAGCTGCCCAACCACTTTCCTGAGCGCGACCGCCGTGATTGGAAACGATGACACCATCAACCCCATGCTCTAAACAGAGCCGGGCATCCTCGTGGGTAACGATCCCTTTGAGAACAATCTTCATGTCGGTAATACCACGCAGCTTGTCGACCAGATCCCAGGTCAGATAATCGCGAGCCGGATTCCTTACCTGCAAGTTTGCGCCATCGAACATACGCTTATTTTTAAGTCCATCATTCGGGTCGTGGCACTCAATGCAGTTGCGGGTATCGAGTCGTTTGAACCGAAATCCGGTTTCGCTGTTTTGACTGGGAAGTAACTGGTCCACTGTAAGAATAAGCACCGGACAACCATCTGCTTCAGCCCGGCGGACAAATGATTGGGTAATCTCCCACCCCTGAGTATATAACTGAAACCAGACGGGCATACCCCGAGCGGCATTTACATCTTCCAAGGGTGAGGTCGTAACAGTGGACAATAGCTGTAGGTGCTTCTGCGCCTTCGCCGCGCGGGCGACCGCGATCTCACCTTCCGGATGAAACGCTTTCTGACTCGCCACCGGACACAGAAAAATAGGGCTCTCCCAGGTGTCGCCGTATAGCGTGTGACTCATATCGACATGTGAAACGTCTACTAAGCGGCGCGGCCGAAGATGATAGTTCTTAAACGCATCCCGATTGGCACGTAAGGTGGCATCATCCTCCACCCCACTAGCGAGGTAACCCCAGTGAGCAGGCGGCAATTTCTCTCGAGCCAGTGCCTCGAAATCGAATACGTTTAACGCGTCGCCCACCGCGGTTATAAGCTCGTTGTTGGTTAGGAGCTGCGCGTTCGATTGACCCAATAGCTCTGGCGATAATCCAAATGTCGCCAACAAAGGACTCCCGACCAGAAATTTCAAAAACTCACGACGACCGGTGCCGGAGTCGATGTCAGGAACTCGTTTCTGAGAAGGGAAAGGCATGAGGTGATTGTATAAAGGAGTCGGAACAGCGGATCGGGATTAAATAAGAACGGACGGGATTATGGTTACTATTTGAATGGCGTGTCAAATACAGGGGCTCTCACATAAGCAAAGGGAGCACGGAGCTGACTCTGAAAAATGGACGATTCCCCCTTTGCGGCTGTGCGCGAGTTGAATTTGTGTTTGGTTGCTCAAAAAAGATGTTTCGTTACAGATCCGACTCACGCCAGCTCTCGTACTCCTGCATGATTTGCTTTCGTGAGATGCGGGGCTGAAGGAATGCGCGGGCGCGGAAGGTATAATCGGTGGCAACTTCGTAGTCAGGAATGATGAATTGGAAATCCCAGGCGGGATTGGAGGTCTGCCGTTCTGGATTGACCCCACCTCCGCTCGGGGAATGGGTCAGGCGAATACCTTCGTGCCGATCGAACATAACTGCCCAAGTGAGGTCCTCAAAATTGCTGTAGAAAAACGGCAGGTGATAACGCAGGGGTGAGAAGTTCTTGTAGAGCGTGTCGCGCGAACCGTCCTCCCATTGAAGTTGAAAGTCGTCGTCTTTGTGGCGAACGGTACTCGCGTCGTTGTGCCGCTGGGTGACGAGCTGCTCCCAGGTCGGATCCTCCCCTTCCAGCCCACCCCAGAAATACATACTCTTGTCGCGAGGCGCATTGATATAACTGGCCCAGAATAACCCAATGTATCCGTAATTAAATACATGCTGAGTCGCCCGACACGTGAAGGTCATATCAATATAGTGCGGCGCGACGAGCTGGAAGCGGGTCCAGCTAACCAGGTGGAAGGTCGGTGTGGGTGGCTGATACAACTCGAAGGTGTCGTCGGTGATTTTTTTCAATTCCATCGGAGCGACCCGGGGTTCGAAAAAGACATCACGATGGTCCTCCCCTACTCCGCTGAAGATGTGCTCCAAATTCAGGCCCGCGTATTTATCGACGAAGAGGCTGCGCGTACTTTTCCGGTGCCGTAGGCTGGCGATTCCGTTGTAGCCGGCCCGGTGCTCACCGTGCTCAGCGTTGTCAACAATGGTGGCAGTCAGGTCACCGATGGAGATCGTTTGTTTAGGCATGAAAATATCCTGAATGAGGAACCCATGCTTTAACAGTTAATAGTTTTGAGGAAGAGGAACTGGAACATCGATCAGGAATGGGATGGTTGGTGCCCTTCGTGGTGAAAGAGTTTTTCATCAGGATAGGGAGCTAAAGAAAAATGGGTTCTCGCGCTAGGACGCCAAGACGCTGAGTAAAACAGCTGAAATACGGTGAGGTAAGAGACAGAGTACGGGTAATGAAAAATCGATTAGAATACGGATGGTTGGGGACCATCAACTTGGCTTTCGTCGAAAGCTTTGGCTGATATTCCCAATCGCGTTGCACCCTGCAAGGGGATGAGCCCGCGTAGATTAAGATTAAGATCAGGATTTGATGACTCTCACGGAAGACACGGAGAGCAGAGCACCGACTATTTAAAATTAAAGGGCTGGCGCACCAAAACACAGGTTGGTTTGCCGTTGCGTTTAGGCGGCTCGAAGATGGTAACTTCTAGCGTGAGAAATGCACTGGTGCTAAGATCTTCGTGATCGCTCTTAATGATCTTGGGAAAGTGCACGCCACCATCCGGTCCGACGTAATACTCGATCAGACAGCTGCCCTTCGCTCGAACTCCAGGCTCGGATTCGTAGATCCGCAACTTACTCGCAACCAAACGCAAGGGTTGATCCAACTCGTCAACCTTACTTGCCCCATAGGCGAAACGGGCCGGGGCGTTTTGGTAAAATCGGCTGGCTATCGCATCGGAGGCAGAACCGCCAAACGGAAGCACGCCTGCACCAGACCTCCAGACACGTTGTTGCCCGTCGAAGAAATTCACATAGACCGCTGCTCTGCCTTGAACCGGTTTTCCGTCGAGGCGCGCGGGTTCAAAAGTGGTCTGCTCGACCAACTCTATGGCCGGGGCGATCAACCCGTAGTGAGACGCCTTGATCGGCATCGCATCGATCACATGCCCTTCCTCGTCGACTTCTACAAACACCTGGGCATGGGGCGTAGGAATTTGCAGCGCCTGCAGGTCGTTCGGAATCCGTGTCTCCAAGCGTTTACCTAGCGTGACGGGTTGAAATTGCTCAGTAGACACACTCGAGAATCCAGAGTGCATGATGGCTCCCATAATTAGCATCAAGAGCACGCAGATGGGCTTAAGAAAACGGTGAGAGGTCATATCAAAATTTTCATTCAGTAAACAGGATAGTCCTTTCTATGCAAGGAGGTGTTCACTCAATTAAACCCATTATTAGGCAAAAAGTCGCAGGGAAATCGATAATTCTTCTGTAATCAAACATCGATCACGATTGAGATTAAGATCAGGATTTGGCGACCAGGTCGAAGGCGGTGAGGTAGCGGGCCTTCTCTTCGGGTTCGAGAAAACTACTCTCCCAGCCGGCACGAGCTACCCGAATAACCTCTTCGGCCGTTAACTGAAAGGTATCTGACACGTCCCTGAATTCGTCGCGGATGTCACAATCGAACATGGGAGGATCATCGGAGTTAAAGGTAACAACACAGCCCGCGTCCATCAGCTGTTTCACCGAATGGGAGGCCATGTCAGGAAATACACAGAGCAACACGTTACTGATCGGACAAACTGTGAGCGGTACCTGCTTCTGCGCGAGATAGCGGACCAGCTCGGGGTCTTCAATCGAACGAACGCCATGGTCGATTCGCTCCACCTGGCAGAGTTTGAGCGCCTCCCACACATAGGACGGAGGACCATCCTCACCTGCATGAGCGGTCCGATGAAACCCCAACTCAGCCGCGCGCTCAAAGGCGGGCGCATGACGGGAAGGTGGAAAGCCATTTTCCTGACAGTCCAAGCCGATTCCAATGATTGCTGCTTGGTCGCGAACCGCATGGACTGCCTCCACCATGGCCACGCCGTCTGCTGTGGGTAACGTCCTATCAATATCGGCAATAAACCGTGTCTCGACCCCGTACTGCGAACGCGCTTCTTCCCGGCCCGAAGCGAGCCCCTCTACTATCGCTTCCAAAGGAACGGAAGGTCGAAGACCTGGGGTAAAGAACAACTCCTGGTAGCTAACGTTCGCACCGGCTTGTTGTTTACCGATACGTACGATTGCATCGTGATAATCCACCGCTGTATTTAACGTCGCCACCGTAGTTCGCAGAATCGATATAAACTGATCCAGCGAGGTGAATGCATAATAGTCTTTAGCGGAATCGGCATCGTGAAACGGAAGTGTCATCCCGTTACGTTCGGCTAACTCGAGCGCCAAATCAGGATACATGGAGCCACCCTCCACATGGAGGTGTAGCTCCGCTTTTGGAAGGGCTTGGACGAGTGATGAAAGATCAGACATAGTTTGCATTCATAGCAGAGGCTGCGCCTATAAGCGTCAAGGCTCTACGGAGACGTAATGTCGGCGTGTTGAAGCAACAGTATAGGTCAAAGCCGCTAGAGCGACATATCGAAACTCAAAATCGCGTTCGTTACCGCGGAGCCGATGCCATATTGCTTTCGCAAGGTTGCAATACGTTCCCGAGCCTCCCGAGCGCTTTCCTGACCAAACACCTCTGCTTCCAAGCGACTCGCATAGATGAGTGACAAGATAACGGCATCACGAGCACTGATCGGATCACGTCCGAATAAGCTGTCTCGAATACGATCTCGTATCCGGTCTTCAATACGAGTATTGTCAGTCGGATACCGATCATAGGGAAATACCCAGAGAAAGTAATGGAGCTCCTCTCTCAGAGCTCCCAGGGCCACCATCTTTTTCAAAAGGATAGTCCGCATATCTCGATAGTCCTTCGCCAACTGCTGAATCCAATAAGACAATTTCTTGACCTTGTTCTTCCGAGTAAGTCGCTCAATAGCTGGATCCAAAATGGGATCACCGACCGGCTCCCCGGTCCAAGCAACCACTTTTCCATCCTGAATTTCTATCTCCTTCCGCAGCACAAGGTCGTCCAAAATGGCTCCCGCCAACACAAATCTTAAAATAATGGAATCGCTACTCACCAAGCGCCCCTTTTCATCATCCATTGAAAGCAATAACAACTCTTCCGGGATGGAAAGCGAGGCGGCTAAAACTATCCCTGTATCACTCATCTTATGGACCTTTGTGTTTGATTCAAAGTTACCCGATATTTGCAAGAAGGCAACCGCTGCTTAGAAATGCAACCTGGATAGAAGAAGCTTGTCTTGCCCCCAGCGAAGATCTCCCAGGGTTGAATATCAAAATCGTAGAAAACATTCGCGCTACCAACTTTTAAGCAGACTTCGAAGCCACTGCTTTTGTGAGGTGCCCACAAGGCGAGTAGTCAGACTTCCAGTTATTGGGTCGGGCTATAAACGTTTAGCTGAGTAACCTCTTCCTGGAAGAGCGTAACGGGATCATTGTAGAAGATTATAAAGTCGTCTTTGGCGGCTTGGGGTGAGGCCGCATGAGGCACGTAAGGACCGGACCAAGAGGTATTGATCCAGGTGAGTACCCACGCGATGTTTAACCCTCGGGGTTCTCCTTTCAAAGCTTCCAGCACACGCGTGGTCCACCAGTCAGGATCGTCGGTTTCAAATATTGCCCCGCCGGGGGTGTAGCCCGTTTCGGTGAAGGCGGCTACCTTGCCGCGTGCGGCTGCGAAGTCGATCATCTCGACCAGGCGCTCAACGCCTCGACCAGATTCGCCGAACCGGTAAATATCCCGCCCACATACGTCGACGTAGTCGTCACCGGGATAGAATTGCTCGAAATCGGCTTGCGATACATCAGGAGACCAGCAAAACAGCAAATACTCGGTACGGGGTGCCATGTAATCGACCAGCAATTGAAAAGCGCGTCGGTAAGTTTCAGCACCCACCTGGCGGCCCCACCAAAACCAGTCACCATCCATCTCGTGAAAGGGACGGAAGACGATCGGACATTGCAGGTCGTTATTTACGATATCCAGGACTTCATCGAGATGTTCGTAAAACCAGGTAACGTCGCCGGCGCTATCGTCATTGTCCACGACGTGCTGTAGGATAAGGTCATCCTGCGGATGCCTGGTGTGATTATCCCCATATTTACCCCGCCAGTGATAATCCATGGCGATAACGGCACCGTTTTCGTAAGCGGTGGTAACGGCCAATTTATGACGGGCGACTTCCGCCTCCTCCTTATCAATCATAAAATGAAAATCTGATCCGTGGACCCCCGGATGATCTCCAACCACATCCTTGATATCAGACGAAGTCGGATCATTGTCGCCGGCACCGCTCAAAGTGAAACTCAACGGAAACTCATGACCCATCATAAACTGCTCACCCCAACCGATACGGTGCAGACTATTGAGCAGGTGGTGCGTCTCGGGCGTTACCGTCGTATCGACCGCCAGGGCACTAGCAATACTCCTTCGAATTCGGATGAATAGCGGTTGATCCGATATAACAGCCAGAACAAGGCCGCCATAGCCATCCTCTCGTCGATCATAATCAAAGATACTAATATTCGCTTCGTCGGAGTCTTCCAGTTCCCAGCTCTCCTCGCCCTCGTTAAATCGCAGGGCCAAAGGATCCGACCAGTCTTTCAAGTCGGAAGAATATTCCAACGCCAGCTGACTACGCAGCTCATCTTCCTGAACCTTAATCGTGACCAGAGCGCCGCCATCCACCGGTGCTACTTCGATCACTTCGCCCGGCTCCAGGCCCTCTCGCGTGATAGGTCGACTGGTAGAGATGGGGATGCGCGTGGTGGTTACATATCCAATAACAGAGGTCGCCGATTCAGGCACGGTTCCCAGTTGACGTATATATGAGACTTCGAGCTTGTAGTTGGTATTCGGTGACAGCTCACCCGCAGGAAGCGCATGGGAGATCTCGGACGGATCAAGGAATACGTCGACGGGTTCGAAGTCAGAACTGTCACTTACGCCACCCACGATTGAATCCGGAAGGAACCCCTGTTTGACAACGGGTTCGGGACCGGCATCAGCCGGACGAACGAACTCCCGATCTTGAGTAAGGATAAACTTATCAAACTCGAACCCATCCTCACGCATCGAGAACTGAATCTCGTGCTCGCCCGGTTCTTCGATATCCAGGTAGATACTGTAGGGCACACCACAGCTGATCTCCTCGGTTCGCTGCATGCTTTCCCAACGCCAGCGGTTCTTCCCTTCACACCATTGCATCCGTTGACCGGACTCCGGCCACTCTCCGTTAAGTCCCACATGAATCCCATTATCCTCGGTGCCTGTTGAGTATGCCCGCACCCAGACATAATAGCGCCCGGGAGTATTGATATAAACCTTGTAAGATAAAATTCCCAGCACGCCTGGCGCGTTTGAAAAACTAACTCCTTGCACCAATGGATCGTTACCATCTTGGCGCGTGTCGGGAAGTATCTCCAGATAGGCCCCATTACTCGAACCTCCCAAGTGCTCAGGATCTGCATCGGCATCGAATGCCGGAACCTGACCGGGCGCAGTCACGTACCAGGCTCGAATGTCCGCAAGTGATTGTTTGTAAAAATGCTCAGCCTCCACCGCTACGAGTCCATCGACCTCTTCAAACACAACGCCGGAACTGACAATCGGACTCGTAAAATCGTCCACGGTTTCCGGCTCTAACCGGAGGCGGATTTGATCCGTCGCTAATGCATCGGTAAACGGGCTCCAACTGACATTAAAGTCGTCTTGGGCACCCGTATATCGAAGCGCCTCTGCATTTAACACCCGCGGTGTGACCGGGTAGGAATCTCCAACCAGAGAAATCGATTCTGTTTCCACAACAGCCCCATCATCAACCAAGCTCAAACGAACATCACTCGGGGGAAAGGCAACCTCGAGGGCCGTCTGGGTCGAATAGGCTTCGTATTCGGTTTCAAATACCCCATTTTTACCCGGCAAATCAAAGGGTCTGAGAGAATTAGCCGCGTAGACCAGACTCACTCCCGTTAATCGCTCATCCCCAATCGCACCGGCATTGAAGCTCCACTCACTCGGCGTAATCGACAACCCGTTACCCTGTTGATCGTATACCTTTTCTTTAAACGCGTAAACAACATCGACCTCGGCAAAGCTGAGCGTGGAAAAGGGCGCGGTAGCAAAAACCGAAGCCAATAGTAATCGGTTCACAGATAAAGATAAGAGTTACAACCCCGTTGGATGGGATAAACATGGGGGTTTCTTCTAATTAAGGAAAGTAGACACACGAGCAAAGGTCGCTTGAAGTGCTGGGTCAAACGTTGTTTGTCCGTAGCCCTCTCCGAGAACTCTATTTAGGAAGAGATAAAGCCCCTCCCGCTGCCGATTATCTTTGTAATCAAGCACCTTTTACCTGATGAAAGGAGCTATGAGATGGATGTTAAAGATACTACTGGGAATAGTCCTCGGAACTACGATCGTGTCAGCAACCACTGAACAGAACGTTGAGGTAGCCGAGGGGGTCGCAGGTAAACTGATGTTACCAGAGACTGGCAAGCAGGCCGATCGCGTAGTGCTACTCTACCACGGTTGGACCGGTAAAATGGACGAGGTGGGAGATCTATACAAGCGTTTGGCCAATGATCTTGGTGAGGCAGGAATCGCTTCGCTCAGAATCGATTTCCGTGGCGAAGGCGAGCGGAATGGCCATCGATTAACATCCACGTTTGCGTCCCGCATAGCGGACGGCGAGGCAGCGCTGGCATTCGTCCAAAAAGAACTCCCAAAAGCCAAAGTTGGTATCGTGGGTTTCAGTCTCGGCGGCGCAACTGCTCTAGCCGTAACCGGGAGGAATCCCGAAACCATCACCACGTTGATCCTGTGGTCGAGTTCAGGTAACCTGGGGATAGACTTTTTTGGCGATCCCGCCATGATCAACGGCCAGAAGGAAGCGATCGAGAATGGTGAGTCCGTGATACAAAGTTGGTCAGAACTTACTCTGACCCGAGAGCATCTGATGGGATTTATAGGCTACGATTTACTCGGTCCGATGAAGGCCTACAAAGGGGCCCTCTTTGCAATAAGAGGGACAGATGATTTTCTAAATCGTTACGAAGATCAGTTTCTCGAAGCCGCATCTGGCTGGCGTGAAGAGTATCTCATCGTGAGCGGCGCAGATCACATTTTTGGCGCCTTGGATCCAGAGAGCCTACTAGACGATCGACTCATCACGGAAACCTTCCAGTTCATTGAGGAAACGCTTTAAATACAACAGGCTGGTGTGAGCCGCGACCAGCGATCGCTCAAGACGATCGGAAAGCGAGAGACCTACGGACTGGACAAGCGCAGAAAATAACTCGGAGTTGGAGGGTCAATCAGTCGGATCGTAAGGCGATGATATCCATCACCCTCGGCAGCGTCTGAGATAACTTCAAAGTCGACACCTTCAGCTAGTTCCTGCCAACCAGACATAGATCCGG
>CALGUT010000611.1 GCA_937920335.1 uncultured Opitutales bacterium | reverse complement strand
GCCATTGCTGCTATTTTTATTTGGTTTCGATTCTGAATTCACAAACACTCCCTAAGCTAATCAGAGTTGAGTGCGTCCAGTTTGTTGTTCGTCTGATCTTTCAATTCTCCTGAAAGATGGGGGAGAACCATCGAGAAAAAGAAAATCGCTCGATCTTTATGAATCGCCTGTTCTACGGGCTGGGTCTCAAGCTGTGCTCGGATGCGATTGATCTCACCCGCGAGGAAGCATTTTTCGTTGACCATCCGGTCTGACAGCTCGAACAGTGAAACAAGTTCCTCAACCGGTAACGATAGGATGAGTTCCCCGGGCAGCCCAATGACTTCGTCAGTCAATTGATCCAATTGGGAAGCAAGCGCTTCGGAACTTGTAGATGATTCGTTAGCCAATGCTCTTCGGAAAAATACACCCAGTTGTTCAATCAGTCTGAGGAGGTAGTCTTGTCTAATCATGTTTGTACAGATTGGGGCATTGGTCTTGATGCTAGGCGAACATTAATCGCAGATGGGTGTAACCTTCTGGTGTATCAGTGCGTTTGAAAATCTATAAGCATTCGAACCTATTCCGTGTCTCATTATTCCTTAATATCGAAAGTTTTCCTGATTGGATGGCTCTTCCTGTTGTCGCAAATCGGAGCATTTGCTCAATCGAGCGGATCCGAGATGAGCCTTCTCAGAGGACCGTTACTCGAACGGGCTCTGGTGAAAGAATGGGAGGAGATTCCGGAATCGCTCCGTGTGTTTTCTGAATCTGGACGGGAAGAAACGCTAGCCGAAGTTCTGGATGGAAAGTACACCGTCCTTGTTTCCGGTTGTTTAACCTGCCCTATCTTTCATCGAACCTACCCGGGAGTTGAAGCGGTTTACCAAGACTATAAAGAGCGTGAGGATGTCCAGTTTTTCTACATTTATAAGACGCTGGCTCATCCTGAGTACAATGGGTATATTCAAGCAGCCACGATCGAGGAGCGACTCCAGCACATCACAGAAGCCAAACGAGTATTGGATACGTCATTGCCGTGGCTGTCTGATAGTATGGACAACGACGTGAGGCATACGTTGGGGCTTGGACCCAACACGCAACTTTTGATCAGTCCTAGCGGGACGATTGTGCACGCACTGGGTTGGAGTGATGGAGAGGTCCTTCGCAAAGAGCTGATCGAGCAGGTGGGTGATACGGATACTCATACTCAAGTTTCCGATCTGAAGATCCGGAAACAAACGCCGGCCTTAGCCCAGAAACGTTTCGGCAAGACGAACCTTGAGAGCCCGCAGTTTGACGAAACCTTGGTTCCCCTGCAGTTTTCAGTAGTGGGTGAGTCGAAGCATCCGTTGTATGTGAAACCGCGGTTTGAGGCAGTGGCGTCGGTGCTCCAACGGGGGCGCGGAGATATGTATGTAGGGTTTCATATGGATCCGATTCATGGTGTTCATTGGAACAATATGGCGGCACCGCTCCAGTTTGAACTGGATTTGCCAGAGGGTGTTTATGCGACTCCCAAACGAGCACAGGCTCCAGAGGTGAAGGTGGATGCCGATGTGGATCCAAGGGAGTTTGTGGTTGAGATCACTTCTGCTCAACCAGGAGCCAAGTTTGCTATTACTGTTCGTTATTTTGCCTGTAGTGATGAGGAGGGCTGGTGTGTTCCGGTCACGCAAACGTATGAGGTCGCATTGCTTGTCGATCCTGATGGTGGAGGAACGATGGGTAGATCATTCGATCGAGGGGGTGGTCAAGCTGGACGCCAGGGAGCGCAGGCAAGGCGCGGTCCAGGACAGCGTCGTGGGCAGTCGCCGGGTGGACCAGTTCCGCCAAGTCAGATGAAGGACCGCATCATGCAGTCTGATAAAGACGGCGATGGAATGGTGTCCCTGGCGGAAGCTCCGGAGCAAATGAAAGCACGCTTTGATCAAGCAGATAAAAATCTGGATGGCCAACTTGACGAGGCTGAGGTGGATGCATTCATTTCCCAATTTATTATACAAAGAGGGGGACCTGGAAACCAGCCACGGCAGCGGGGAAACCCAGGAGCACAACTTATGAATTTCGACGCAGATGGAGATGGAAAGCTTACTCAAGACGAGTTGCCAGTTCAGATGCAGCAACGATTTGGAAGAATGGATGAAAATGGCGACGGTGTGATTGATCAGGAAGAGGTCAATGCAATGGCGGAACGTATTCCAGGGGGCAACAAGGGCGCAGAGCGCTTCCTCCAGAACGTTCCGGCCGAGACCGTATATAGCCTAACGAATTACTTAGTAGTAGTAGTAGTTGATTTAGTCCAATCTAGGGTGAGGCAGTCATGTGGGGTGACTGCCTCACATATTTTAAAGACTCATTGAATTAAGCTTCAGCTAGCTTACCAAATCGGTTGGCAATTGCCAGAGCCGGATCCAGTGGCACTTCGACGGGATTAAGGTTGGCCGGAATATCGATTGATGGAGTTGGACGAACGGACTTGCCTTCGTATTGTGGCAACCACTTCCGTTGTGCTTCCAGCATTTCACTAACCATCTCACGGATCTCTTTTAGCGATAGTACCGATGCTGTGAGCGGATCCAGAGCGACGGCTTGCACCAATGCCTCGGGGTCACCCTCGAGACCGGCTTTGGCCGCGAGGCCCTGCACGTTCACATTGGTCATATTGAGAGCTGCACATTGTGGAGGAAGGTCTCCTACGGTCGTTGGGTGGAGTCCGAGTCGATCTACGTAGGTCGGTACTTCTACACAACAGCCGTTTGGCAAATTGGTAATGTATCCATCGTTTCGCAGATTCGCACTCAGACGAAATGGAACGCCTGTTTCGTGCGCTTCCAGAATGTGAGACGCATATTCAGCACTTCTTGGCTGGAGCTCGGTCGATTCGATGGAAAGTGGATCCATGACCGAGAATTTTTCAGCGAGATCAGCACAGTAATTATAGTAGGCTCCTGTTTCGCCTCCGAATGATGGTTCATCGCAGTAGGTGTCCAGGGCATCCTTGTTCTTTCGGAAGTAGGGCAGGTATTCTGATAAATGACCGGTACTTTCGGTCATGAAGTAACCAAAATGGCGCATGACTTCACCACGGACTTTTTCGTTCACGTAGTATTCCGGTTTTTCGAAATTCGCCTTTAATAACGGATACAGGTCTTCGCCCTTATGTTCCAGTTTGATAAACCAACCCATGTGGTTGATGCCAGCTGAGATGAAATCGATTTCGTCCTTAGGCTTTCCTGTATAGGAAGCGATGAGGTCCATCGTGGTTTGCACACCGTGGCAGAGGCCGACGAATTGAAGCCCTGGAATCGTGCCCATCGCCCAGCAGCAGATTGCCATCGGGTTGGCATAATTTAGCAGGAGCGCATTCGGGCAAAGTTCGCGCATGTCGTTGGCGATTTCCATCAAGGCCCAGATATGTCGTGATGCTCTGAATACACCACCTGGTCCTAATGTATCGCCGATACACTGGTCGACTCCGTATTTGAAGGGGACCTCGTAGTCGATCTTGAAGGCATCGACACCGCCGACCTGGATCATTACGATTACATAATCGGCATCTTTCAGCGCTTCCCGACGATCGGTTGTTTTGGTTACGGTGGCATCCACATCGTTATCCTTGATCATGCGCTCCACAAAGGAGTGCATTTTATCGAGGCGCGTGTGGGTGAGGGCCATGAGGGAGTATTCGCTCCCTGCGAGTGCCGGCGTCGCCAGGAAGTCGTTCATTAGGGTTTTGCAGAAAACGAGGCTTCCTGCGCCGATGATTGCTACCTTTGCCATGATCTTGGGTGTTTCGGGGATTACGTTATAGTTTAGATGATGCGTTCATTGCCGCCATCTACGGTGAGTTGAGCGCCCGTGGTCTTTAGAAACGTCGTTCCCGCCAAGGAAGTGACCACGTTTGCTACTTCGACTGACTTCACTGGGGTTTTCATCACGTTTCGAGACATATATTCCTTTACCGTTAGGCCGTATTTTTCCGCCCGTGCTTCCAGAACTCCTCCAGCCCAAATTGCGGTATCGAATACACTATCAGGATGGACGATATTGACGCGTACATTGTGAGACCCCAGCTCGAGTGCGGCGACCCGCATGAGTTGGTTGAGCCCTGCCTTAGCTACGGAGTAAGCGGAAGCCCCGGGCCCTGGAGCTGGGATGTTCTTGGTGCCGATAAATATGATGGTTGGATCAATTCCTTTTTTGAGGAAAGGAATGCAGTACTTCATCAGATCTTTGTGCTGGGTGAGATTGAGAGCTATGCTCATATCCCACGGTTTGTCATCCATCTGATCTATGTATTGCCCTTGGGGAAAAATTCCGGCGTTGCTCACCACGATATCCAGACCACCGAAGGTCGAAACCGTGGTTTCGATAGCATCCAGTAACGCAGCACGATCTGTGACATCACAAATCTTGCCAATAAAGGTCGGCTTTTGAAATAGATTTAAAATCTCTGGATTGAGATCGGTTGCGACCACGGCCGCGCCAGCTGCGTGCAATTGTTCTGCACAGGCTTTACCGATGCCACTGGCGCCTCCGGTTACCAAGGCGATTTTCCCTTGGAGAGGTAGGGCTGCCTTTTGGTTCTTCAGCTTCGCCTGCTCGAGTTCCCAGTATTCAACATCGAATACGTTCTTCGCGCTGAGTGCTTTCCAACCTCCAAGCGCTTCGCTGTTTTGGACCACCTTCGTTGTGTGTTCCGCGATATCTGATATCTTCACGGCTTCGCTGTAGTTTGCTCCTAAGGAAACGGTTCCTTTGCCCGGCCAGATTACCCAGCGAGGAGCCGGATCCAACTGGGTCATTCCCGGTGTTTGGTTGGCTTCGAAATAAGCTTCATAGTCTTTGCCAAATTGCTCAATGACTTCGGCGGTGGGTCCATTCAATACTGCGGGAATTCGCTTCGTCAGAATAGAGTGATCGGGTGTTACAGGCCCGCGGGTTCCAATATCTGCGATGTTGTCGATTTCTGAGTAAGCTACCACATAGGGACTTGAGTCCCACTTTGCTAAAACTGGAACGCCTCGTGCATCGGAAACTGATTTTCTTAAATCAGCGAGTCCGAGCAGATCCGCCTCGACGGGCCCTGACGGTTGACCTAGCTTACTAGCGCCTTTGGAATCCAGATAGGCTTCTGCTTTTGAGACTAACGTAATGGTGTTTTCATAGGACGTCTTTGCGTCATCATCAAAAGTAAACAAGCCGTGGTTCATCAGTACCATACCGTCATAATCGGCCCAATCGATGCCCCGGGTCATTTCGTAGACCTTCCGGGCAAGCACGAATCCTGGCATGATATAGGGAACGATCAATATACGGTCTCCAAACACCTCCTTGATTTTGTCTTCACCGTCTTCTGTGTTAGTCAGGGCAATGATCGAATCGGCGTGTGTGTGGTCGACGAAACGGTGCGGTATGACCGCATGGAGAATTGCCTCTACAGATGCATTGGGCGCTTTGGGATCAAGCATCGCAACCCGCTGTTGATTCACCATGTCTGTGTCGGACAGGGTTTCGAGCTCGGCTAGCTTCAATAACGCGCTTATCCTGAGCGGGGCAAACCCTGCCACTTCAATGGTCGCTAGGTCCCACCCGCTGCCTTTGCAGAACAGTATGTCCTCTTCGTTTCCGAAAAAGTCTTTTTCTTTAAGCTTCACCGAGGTGTTACCCCCGCCGTGTAATACCAGGTCCGGATTGCTTCCCAGCAATCGAGATGTGTAGGCACGGAGGCCCTTGATATCATCCTTGAAAGCAGCTGCTTCCGCGTCGTTCCATAAACTATTCATACTCGGTCGTAGTAATTGTAAAGAAGCTAATTAGCCAAGCGTCGTGGTGGATGACTGTCAATGTCGACACCACTGTATGGTATAAAAATAGGACCTCTGGGTGAGAACCCAAACTGTGGGCCCCTAAGCGTATTCGCTTAGAAGATTCTCCTTAAACGGCGGGCGGATGATCCCACGTTCCGTAATAAGGCCAGCAACCAATTCATTGGGCGTGACGTCAAATGCAGGGCTTCTCACTTGAATACCTTCGGGCGCCGTTCTGCGCTCACCAAAATGAGTGACCTCGATGGGGTCTCTCTCTTCGATCGGGATACCGCTCCCATGAGGCATGTCAAAGTCGATGGTTGAGTAGGGCAGGGCGACGTAGAAAGGAATCCCAAAGTGCTTCGCGAGAATGGCGACTCCCAGAGTGCCAATTTTGTTGGCGACGTCTCCGTTGGCTGCTGTGCGGTCGGTTCCAACGATCACGATATCAATCAGTCCCTGTGACATAAGGTGGGCCGCCATGTTGTCAGTTATCAGAGTCACGTCGATACCGGCTTGCTGGAGTTCCCAGCTCGTTAGCCGTGCGCCTTGTAGCAGCGGGCGGGTTTCATCGGCATAAACGCGGAAGGGTACTTGATTCTTGTGAGCGACATACATCGGAGAAGTCGCTGTGCCGTATTCGGACGTGGCGAGAGAGCCCGCGTTGCAGTGGGTCAAAATTCCTTGGCCAGGCTGAATTAGCTCGGCACCGTGTACGCCAATCATGCGGCACAATTCACGATCCTCTTTGTGGATGCGGATCGCCTCTTCCAGCATCAGTCCATAGAGCTCTTGGCTAGTGGTAGCTGATTGCTCTTTGGCGAAAGCAACCATGCGCTTGAGGCCCCACTTGAGATTGACTGCGGTGGGTCTCGCTTCGCCGAGCCAGGCTGCTTTCGCCTCCACTTGGCTCATAAACTTACCGAGCGACAGGTCTTGATCATTTTTCAGCCCTACTAATAAGCCATAGGCTCCGGCGACCCCAATTGCGGGCGCGCCGCGTACCTTAAGCGCTTTGATCGAGTCGCTGACTTGTTCTAGCGTTTCCTGGCGTTCACCGATTATAGCGAGTGGTAGTTGGGTTTGATCCAGGAGGAAAAGCTCTCCGTTTTCCCACCAAATAGTTTCGGGTAGGTTAAGGCTGTTTTTAGGAATTTGGATGTCGCTCATAGATGCTCTCGTTATTGAAGCGGTGAAATGATTTTGGCGCGTTCGATGACTTCTTCGATACTGTGAAATTGATCTCTTTGCGTAACTAGGATTTTCCCCAGTTGGAGTGTCATACGTTCAATGCATGCCCGGGCTTCGAGGTCTTCAATATCCGCGATATCGGCTACCTTCGCCAGGCCGAATATACGTCGCATCATCTTACAGGCAGCGAAGCCCAGTGAGTCAGAAAATACACGTTGGATAAATGTTTCCCGCTGTAGCTTGGCATCTGCTTCACCACCTGGGTAATCGAAATAGAGAGGGTCTTTATCCGCTTGGTGTTTGGCCCAGAGTGCGTCGAATTTCGTCTCAAACTGATTCCAGGTAGAGGCGATCGTATCTAGGATCCAGGTACGGTAATCGAGCTGTTCGTTTCCGAGAAGTTTTTGGCGGTGCTCGTGGGAGAAGTAAGACATGAAGAGGTTTCCAATAAATGCTCCGATATCGAACCCCATGGGACCGTAAAAAGCGAATTCAGGATCGATAACCGTGGTTTCCGTTTCGTTGGTCATGATACTACCGATGTGCAAGTCACCGTGGAGCAGGGCCTCAGCGTTATTCATGAACTTGTACTTCATCTCTGCGACTGCGATTTTAAGTGCACCGTCGTGTTGAATAAAATCGATGTCAGCCTGGGTAAGCGCCTCGTTGTAACTATTTGTCTCGTGTTGCTCGTAGGCGTTTGTGAATACGAATTCCTCGGTCAGGTTACAGAGCTCTGGATTAATGAAGTTGGCAACCGCTGCTTTCTTTTCCAGCGAGGGAAGATGCAAGTCCGAGGAATAGTAGAGGGTATTAGCTAAGAATGTGGACATGTGGTCGGCCAAATTCGGGAACGTTTTCCCTTCGATAATTTGTCCGCGGAGGATTTTTTTGTCAGAGATGTTCTCCATGATCACGACTGACATTTCGATGCTTGAGTAGTAGATTTCTGGAATGAGTTCCGGGCAGAGTTCTTTCTGCTTAACCAGAGCCTGAATCTCAAAACGCATACGTTCCCGTGTGAGTGCCCACGATTCTCCGACTACTCGCAGGTAAGGGACCGCTTGTTTGAGAGCGACCGTCTCAGAAGGATTGTCACGGTTGCTGATGAGGTAAACGTAGTTCAGGTTCCCATCTCCGACTTCGATAACTTCCAGGTTATCAAAGTTGCTAAAAATACTCTCCATCGCGTCGATGGATTTCAGATACTCAGGAAGTTTATCCGTGCTAAGGATTTCGTAGGACATATAGGTGTCAGAGGTAGGTTTACTGATTGAAATTCCTGAGTGTAGATACGCAGGCCGTTTCAGGGTGTCAATGTTTGGGATGATTCTTTGCCTTAAACGCAGAGGGTTCTCCGGGTGAGTAAGAAAGAGGGCTGGAAGAAAGGCGGGCTTTATTACTCCTTGGATCGAGTCGCGGTATAAGAAACATCGCCGTTGATGTTCAACAGGTCCACTTGCAGAAGCCCGGGTTCGATAGAGATCTGAGCGAAACCTTGCTGGGTCTTTGTGTAAATGCCATCGCTGTTGCGGAAGGGTACTGGCTCAAACCGATCTTCAGGAGGACCGCCGCTGGTACTCACATGAAGTGGCTCATCCGGATAGTCGAGGAGCTGTTGGAACCAATCGTTTGAACTGACAACCATATCAATGTCCAGAGACTGTGCAATGGGTAGCAAATCAGTCATCGTTCTGGCGACTGCCGCTTCCCGCTTTGCGAGGGTGCGAAGTGGGTTGTGTCCAACAATGACTTTCCAAACTGGGTCACCTGGAGCGTCCACGGTCGTCTTTAAAAACTCAATCTGCTCGTCTCGGCTGGGGACCAGGTGTTCGTACCGTTTTACAGCTTCCACATCCAGCATTGCCATCATGTCCATAAATGCGATACGGACGAGGACTCGCCCGTCTGGGGCGTTACCGAAATCTTTGTAGTAATACAAGTCGTTCATCTGCCACCGCCCAGATCCTAGCCCGGCGGTCGTGTAATCGATTTCAGGTTGTGGGTTTCCTTCATAGTCATGGTTTCCCAACACCGCATAAAATGGCATTCCACGAAGATGCGCTCCGTTGTACTGGTTTTCGAACTTGGTCTTCCATTGGGAATCGTTGACTGACTCGACCCCATGGGGGTGGAAATTATCGCCGCCCAGAATGGCGAAATACGTGGTGGATCGCGCGGCTGCCCGTTCCATTGCTGCGCTGAGTTTCCGTGTGCTTGGAGTTCCATACCCTTGGCGTCCCACGGCGAGAAAACGGACGAGCTCAGAACCTTGAGTAGCCGGTGCCAGAATTACCTTGGGTGTCGAGCTGCGTTGCGAAAGCTTCCAACCTAGAGTGAAGCCGATTATAACCAGTATTACTGCGATCGATGCGGATCTGACGAGTGTTCTCTTCATAGGGATATATCAACGAACATGGAGTCTTCCAGAGATTGAAGGTTGGTGATCATTTCGATTCTATAAACTGTTTCGCAAGGGTTTTTAAGGTACTGAGATCCAGTTTTCCTGATCCTAGATAAGGTAGCGATTCCACATAAAAAAAGAGGTCTTTTCTAGGTTTCCACAAATTGGGAAGCTCGGCAGCGCTCAAGCGTTCGATACAGATTTCGAGTCGGTCAGCGGTCAAGGTATGGAGGACGATCAGTCGCTCGCCTTTTCGTTCATCTGGCTGACTGGTTATGGCCAGGCATTTTTCTGTTTCTTCCAGTAGGTCGTGGAGGACTTCTTCGATCTTGATATGAGGAACCATTTCTCCGCCGATCTTGCTAAAACGACTCAAGCGATCGGTTATGGTTAGAAAGCCATCTTCGTCCATGGTCGCGATATCTCCCGTGGTATACCAACCATCTTGCAGCACCTCTTCGGTTTTTTCTGGTTGGCCCAAATACCCCTGCATGACGTTGGGTCCTTTAACGAGCATCAGACCGGGGTTCCCGGTTTCGACCGGTTCCCGGGTTTCCGGATCGACAATGCGAATACTTATTCCGGGGAGTGGATGACCAATCTTACCGGGTTTAATGCCGACCTGTTTAATAGCGCCCTTGCGAAAATCTCTTGAGTTAGCAGATACGACCGGGGAACACTCCGTACACCCGTATCCTTCAACCGGGTACAACCCAAACTTTTCTTCAAAAGCCTGAGCCAGCCTCTCTGGAAGCTTTTCGGCTCCGACCATGACGAACTCAAGCGACTTGAATTGCTCGGCGCTACAACCCCGCAGATACATCTGCAGAAAGGTGGGTGTCGCTATGAGATAGGTGACTTGATTGTCTTCTACGAGCGAACCAATGGTTTTCGAATCGAGGGGATTGGCATGGTAGGCCACGCCGATTCCAAGCATGGGTGGTAGCGCGAGA